>VGFD01000027.1 GCA_016868975.1 Armatimonadota bacterium
CCGTCCCGCGATGAGATCCTTGGCGCCCTGCAAGCCACCCATGAGCGCTTTCTGGACCGCCTGGGATCGCTTTCCGACGCCGACCTGGAACGCAAGACCAGCGGCGCCATCTCGGAGTACGCCCCCGACCTGGGCAGCGTGCTCGACAGCCACATCTGGCATGAAGGATTCCATGGAGGACAGATTTCCGTGATTCGAAAGGCCCTGGGCCACCAGCCGAGGTTTGGATGATCCACAAGTTCAAGCGCCTGTTGATCGGCGCCCCGCTCCCCAGCGAGCATCTGGACCACACCCGACTGCCAAAGTTCCTGGCGCTGCCGGTCTTCGCGTCAGACGCATTGTCGTCGACCGCGTACGCCACCCAGGAAATTCTCATTCCGCTGGTCTTGATGGGCGGCCTCGCCGCCATGGGCTGGTCGATGCCGATTTCGATCGCCATCGGCTTGCTTCTCATCATCGTGTCAATTTCCTATACGCAGACCATCAAGGCGTATCCGAAGGGCGCGAGCTGCTACCTCGTGTCGAAGGACAACCTGGGGACCTTGATCTCGCTGATTGCGGGCGCCGGGCTCCTCGTCGGATACATCCTCACGGTCGCCGTCTCGTGCGCGGCGGGTGTCGAGCAGCTGGTTTCGGCGATTCCCGTTCTGGGGCGGTACAGCGTGAGCCTCAACGTCCTGGCGGTGACCATCCTGACCCTGGTGAACCTGCGCGGAGCCAAGGAATCCGGCGCCGTGTTCGCGATACCCACCTACTTGTTCGTGTTCCTCATGTACACGCTGGTGGGTGGGGGCCTGTACCAGTATTTTTCGGGAAGCCTGCAGCCGCTGCCGACGCCGACTCTGCCCGGGCTGGAAGTCGGCGACGTGGCCGGGCCGGTTTCCGTGATACTGATATTGCGCGCCTTTACCCACGGGTGCACGGCGCTGACCGGCATCGAGGCGGTCTCCGACGGCGTGCCGGCGTTTCAGCCTCCGGAAGCGAAAAATGCCAGCATCACGCTGGGGATCATGGCGGCGATTCTGGCGTCGCTCTTCGTGGGCTTGAGCTTCATCGCCGACCAGTACGGCGCGGTGCCCGGCATTGTGCTCAACGAGCACAATGAGATCGTCGTGAAGAATTCCCTGATTTCGGTGCTGGCCGCGGCGATTTTCGGACACAGCACGCTGATGTACTATTTCATCCAGTTTTCGACAGTGGCCATTCTTTTTCTCGCTGCCAACACGGCCTATGCGGATTTTCCGCGGCTGTCGTCGTTCCTGGCCGCCGATCGTTTCTTGCCGCATCAGCTGACCAATATCGGTGATCGTCTGGTGTACTCTAACGGCATCGTTGTGCTCGGCGGACTCTCCGCGCTGCTGCTGGTCGCCTTCCAGGGCAACAACCACGCCCTGCTGCCGCTGTACGCCATCGGCGTGTTCATCTCGTTCACCCTGTCGCAGGGCTCGATGGTGGTGAACTGGCTGCGCGACCGACGGCCCGGCTGGAGCCTGGGCCTGGCGCTCAACGGCTTTGGGGCGCTGTGCACGAGCGTGGTGTTTCTGGTGCTTGCCTATTTCCGCTTCGCGGAAGGCGCCTGGATCGTGCTTATCGTGATCCCGGCGCTGGTAGTGATGTTCCTGACCATCAAGCGACACTACATGTCGGTGCGCCGCCAGCTGGCCATCGAGCAGCTGCCCCGCGCGCTGAACCACAATACCGTGCTGGTGCTGGTGCCCGGACTCAACGTGGTGGTCACCCACGCGCTGCAGTACGCCAGGGCGCTCTCGCCAAACGTGCGCGCGGTGCACATCGACACCGACCCGGAGGCTACCAACCACCTCAAGCAGATGTGGGACGAGGTGGCGCCGGGAATTCCGCTGGTGATCCTGGACTCGCCCTATCGGTCGGTAATCGGGCCCACGCTGGAGTACATTGAAGTGGCCAAGGCCGACCGCAGCGGCGACTGGCTGACCGTGCTCATTCCGGAATTTGTGCCGCGGAAATTATGGCAGCACGTGCTGCACAACCAGACGGGGCTGATTTTAAAGCTGGCCCTGATGTTCCGCGAGGGCATCGTGGTCACCAACGTGCGCTACTGGCTGCGCGCCTGAAGGGTTGCGGCGGCGTGTCGAGCGAACCAGTTGCTCATGCGGTTTTCATCCCAGGTCCCTGACCGCCCGCTGGACCCGCTACTTGTCGCGGAGTTTGCTCGGGTCCATGACCTGGCGTTCGTCGCCATTTTTGGCTCACGCGCGCGTGGGACGCACACTCTTTCCAGCGACTACGATCTTGCTTTGATGCCGGACGACTGGGATTCGTCGCAAGACGAGCTTCGCATTGCCTGGGCCCTCGAAAGCACGCTCCGCCGGAGCGACCTGGATTCCGTCTGGCTACCCCGGGCCGATTGGGTGCTCGCGGCCCAGGTTGCACGAGATGGCCGCGCTCTGTACGAGAAGGAGCAAGGCGCCTTCGCCCAGTGGCGGCGGTCCGCGCTGCTGGAGGCGGCCGACAGTGACATCTGGCGAAGACGCCAGTGGGAGGGACTGCGGCGCTCCCTGTACGAAATGGGCGCGGTGGACCTTGAGCTTGTTCGAAAGAATGTGACTGAGCTTGAGAACGCCCTGCGCCACCTGCAGACCGCGCTCGATCTGTCACGTGAAGACTATGCGGCGGACGTCCTTCGACAGTGGGCCGTAAACTTCTCGGTCATCCTCGTGGTCGAGTACGCCTCGACCATCAATGCTGAGGTGGCCGCCTCGGCTGGATTCCCGGCGACCGGCTACCATGACGCATTCGAGAATGCAGCCCACGCCGGCTGGGTGGACCACGCAGTGGCCAGCAAGCTGGCTCCACTGACTTCCTTGCGCAACCGGCTGGTGCACGCATACGGCAAGGTGCGCGCAGAGTCCGTCTACGACGACGTCCGCGCCTCTCTGCCCCACTGGCAGGCCTACCTCAAAGGCATCTTCAACAAGCTGGCGCCTCCCGGGCCCTCCGAGGAGCAGCCCCGGTGACCTTAACCATGAACAGCAGCGGCATTGTGAGCGGACAAGTAGCTGTCATCCCATCCTGTCTCCCACGAGAGCATCCAGGCCCACGTGCAACACGTTGGCCCCGCGGTCAAACAAGGTCGTGCCAGTCCGTGAGAACAGGCAGTACATGCGCCGATGGCGCTCAAAGCCCGGGAGGTTGGCGGCGCGCTCCGCGAGCGCCCGAATCGTCTCGGAACCGTGCTTTCGCCGGCTCCATTTGCACTCGCCCACCAGGAGCCACTGATCGTCAAAAGCAACCACGTCCATGTCGTTGGCCCCGCCCCACCAGCGACCCGCGCGCGCCGGGCGGAAGGGTAAATCTCCGGCGCGACCTCGGCGGAGCACCCACGCCGCGCACAGATCCTCGAACGCCGGTGCGACGTAATGGTCGAAGTGTGGCGCAATTCGTTCGCGATAGACCCATTCCGCCTCTCCGGCCTGAAGCTCAGTAACATTTGGACGAACGAATCGAAACCAGAATCGGAAAAACGGATCCGCGACCCGGTAAAGGCCCTTGCGGCTTCGTTCAGGAGACTTTTCGGTGACGGGAACCTCGCGTAGAATCAGCTCGAGCCGCATTAAAGTATCCAGATAGCGTGATACATGACCGGTTTCCAGGCCGACGTCCTGGGCAATTTCGTTTAGCCTCGTATTGCCGGCAGCCACCGACGCGAGGAGTGCAAAATAGTGCTTCAGCTCGCGCAATTCTTGATGGAGCAGCAATCTTGGCTCTTCGTGCAGGTACGAGACCGGATCGAGAACCTGAGCGATGAGGCCCTCACTTAGATTCCTCGCCGCTCTCAGCTTTGCGAGGTACGCGGGAGTTCCACCGAGGCAGGCCCAGGCTTCAACCGCTTCCACGTCGGTCAGATGTGGAAGCATCTCTCGAGCGCTCCAGAAGTCCATCGCCCGCAGCCGCATTTGTCCGGTGCGGCGTCCAAAGAGTGGACTGGGCTCGGCAAGCACCACCTGCTCCATGAACGAGACCGATGAACCGCACAGGATCAGCCGCGTCTCTCCCGTGCGCCACGTCCTGTCCCAGGTGGACTGGAGCAACGAAGGAAGCGCGGGGGAAGCCTGGCACAGGTACGGAAATTCGTCAAGAACGAGGTCAAGGGGCCTCGGGTGCGCCTCTAGATACGCCAGCAGGGTGCCCCAGTCGAGTGTCCCTCCAGAAGAGAGGAACTCGTCGCCCAGGTGCGCGCCAAGACGCTCTGACAGACCTCGGACGTGTTGCAGCGGCGTGCCCAGATCCCCGGTGAAAAACACATGCGGGCGATCGGCAAGAAAGTGATGCAGCAACTCCGTCTTGCCGATGCGCCGCCGCCCGTACAGCACGAAAAGCGCGGAAACAGCCGGCGGTAACGCTCGACTCAACGACTGCAGCTCAGCGCGTCGATCCACGAAGGGATGCAACATAATCGTAAGTATACTAATCTAGATTATACAGTGTGTCAAGCCCGTAGTCTCGATCTCCAGAACACGTAGAACGGAATCCCGGCCAGCGCGAGCACCACGCCGTAGAGCGACTCCCAGGGGCGCTCGAGCAGCGTGTTCACCACCAGGAACGCGCTGGCCGCCACGAACAGCAGCGGCACGGCGGGGTAGCCCCAGGTGCTGTACGGGCGCTCGGCCTCGCGGCGGCGGAATATGAAAATCGAGAATCCGGTCAGCCCGTAGAACACCCACGACGCGAACATCACGTAAGTGAACAACTGCTCGTACGAGCCTTGCAGCACCAGCAGCGACGACCAGGCGCCGGACGCCAGGATCGAGGCCACGGGTGTGCCGGTGCCTGCGTGCACCTTGCCGAGCCCGCGAAAGAACAACCCGTCGCGGGCCATCGCGTAATACACCCGCGGGCCGGCCATGATCAGTCCGTTGACGCAGCCGAACGTGGACACCATGATTCCCAGCGAGATCAACAACGCGCCGCGCTCTCCCAACAGGCGAATCGCCGCGTCGGCTCCCACGCTCTTCGACGCCAGCACTTCGGTGGGCGTCAACACCGCGAGGTACGCCGCGTTCGTCAGCAGGTAGATCAGGACTACCAATCCAGTGCCCACGAACAGCGCGCGCGGCACGTTGCGCTGCGGGTCGCGGATTTCCCCGGCGATGAACGAGCCGTTGTTCCACCCATCGTAGGCCCAGAGCGCCGCGATCATGCCCACGCCAAAGGAGCTGATGCTCGGGCCCGCCTCGCCCCCAGAGATGAACACGCGCTCCAGATGCGCGCCCTGAGAAATTCCAATCAGGACCAGCACTCCGATCACCAGGCACTTCAACACCGTGAAGAGATTCTGCACGCCGGCGCCATAACGCACCGACAGCGCGTTAACCACGGTCAAAAAGAGCACGCAGGCCACCGCGGCGATTTTTCCCAGGTGGCCGGGCAGCGGAACGAACGCTTCCATCGAGCGCGCGAACGCGACCGCGACGGCGGCGACCGAGCCTGACTGAATAACCCAGAAGGCCACCCACCCGTACAGAAACGCGCACAGCGTGCCATAAGCGTCGCGTAGAAAAACGTACTGTCCGCCCGCCTCCGGGCGGGATGCCCCCAGCTCCGCGTAGGTCAGCGCGCCGAACAACGACAGCACGCCGCTGACCAGCCAGACCGCCATCACCATGCCGGGCGAGCCGACCGCCTGCAAAATATCCGGCGTGACGAAAAAGATACCGGAGCCGATGATGAGCCCCACGATGAGCATCGTGGCGTCGGTCAGCGAGAGCGAGCGAGCGAGGTTCAAGGGCGCCGAAGCATCTCGCGGAGACGATCGAGCGGCAGCTCGTAGGCGGTGTTCCCCTTGCGTCCCACCGTGGTGCGTGCGGCGAACAACACGTTCAACACCGCTTCTTCGGCGGCTTCCTCCACCGCGTGGAAATAGGGATCGATCTTGGGGTCCGGGATCAGCGCGCCCTGGCCGGTCGAAAACGCGATGCAGAAATCCCCGCTGCCATTGTCGCCGGAAAATCCCACGCGCGCCAGCCCGAGGAACGCCCGGCGCGCCAGCCGGATCAACTGGCGAGAGTCGAAGGCCGCATCGGTCGCCACGACCATGATCAGGGACCCATCCTGGTGTTCCAGGGGCATCAAATCCGTGAACTCGCGGCCGACCGGCCGACCGGAAATAATCAAATCCGCACGCCGTCCGAAGTTCGCGTTGATTAACACGCCTACCGTGGAGCCCTCGACCACCCGCGACGAAGTGCCGATGCCGCCCTTGAAGTCAAAGCACGTCATGCCCGCGCCCGCGCCCACGGCGCCTTCCCGCACCGCGCCGCCGCGCGCGCCGTCCAGGGCCTCGAACACCTGTGCTTCGGTGAGATGGCGGCCCCGGCTGTCGTTGAGAAATGACGGGTCGCACTCCCCCACCACCGGGGTGACCACGTCCTCACCGCGGCCGATTTTCGGATATTTCCTTAAATACCAGGAAATGAAGGCGTCGTGGCAGCGCCCCACGTTGAGCGTGTCGGTCATCAGGATCGGCACTTCAAGGTATCCCGACTCGTTGACCCACCACAACCCGGTCAATTCGCCGCAACCGTTGAACACGAACGCGCCGGCCGGCACCTTGCGGCGAAACCAGTCATCGCCCGGCGGCAGCACGCAGGTCACCCCGGTGCGCGCCACGTCCTGGGCCGGGGGCGTGCCGTGCCAGGAGGTCGCGTGCCCGACGCGCACGCCGGGCACGTCGGTGATGGCGTTGTGCGGGCCGGGGGGAAGCGTGCCGACGGTGATTCCCCACTCGCGGGCGCGGGGACGGGCGGTTTCGGCGGTCACGGATCCCGCCAGAAAAACCAGCAGAACGAGCGCGGCAAGCCTAGCCCGCAAGGCCCAGCGCGGACTCGGAATTGCGCAAGATATTCTGCAGCTCCGGCCGTTGGTGCATCCACTTGCTGAAAGGCTCGGAAAACCCCGTGGGTGCCTGCTCGCGCGCGTACGCGTCGAACGCCGAAAGGTAGAAATACCGCTGCAGGTAGGCGCGGCCCCGCTCGCGCGCCTCGGTGCGGGCGTCTTCAGTGGCGGCGGCGTGCGCCTGCGCGCGATACTTCGAGATCGAGTCGCGCAGATCGCGCAGGCCGCTGTAGTCGTGCACGACTTTCTCCGCCTGCTCAGGCGTTGCCGGCTCGTTTTCCAGCAGTTTGCACAGGCTCAGGATGGTGCGATATTCCCGCGGCTGATAGCCGCCCTGTTCCCTGATGTCCTCGCGGACCGGCGGACTGTCGGTCAATTTCCCCGGCGCGTCGGCCTGGGCGCGGCGCAGCAGGCCGGCGGTGACCATGGCGGCGGTCGTGCGGCCGCGGCCCTGGTGGCAGTTGAACACGATATTCGCGTCGGGCGGCACGTCCTTGAGGCGATCCACGACGGCGTCGAAATCGTGGTCGTCGGGCCGCTTCTCGTCGGTGATGGGAATCCGCGCGTAGTCGACGTCGAAGCCTTCCTTGCGTAGCCCGTCAAACACCTCGCGGCTGGTCTGCACCGACTTTTCGTCCACCTGCACCCGGACCGGGGCCAGCGTGCCGTCGGCGTGCTCCTCGTGGATCAGCATGGCGCCGCCGTTGCGCGCCGCCTCGCGGAGCACATCCGCCTTCAGGCGATCCTCGACGGCCTCCACTTGCTCGGCGCTCGCCCCTGGATTAACCTCGTTGACGTACACGTGCTCGGCGTCGCGCACGTTGAAGGGCTGGCCGTGGATATACACCACGGGCTCCTCGCGCAGGCTGGTCCACACGGCCTTGCCGCCGGTCTGGGCCAGCACGCCGCGGATGCCGCTCACGGTGGGCTGGGCCGTGCCGTGGATGGTGCGCTCTGAAACCTCCGCGTTCTTGTCCAGCACGGAGAGCGCCCGATAGTTCGGCGCGCCCTCGATGCGCGGCTGATCGCGGGCGATCTCGGCGCGGTGGATGCCGGGGAACTGGTCGGGCTTGAGGATCTTGTTGGCGGTAAGGACGTCCCCGTCGCGCTCGGCCACGACGCGGGCCGGCGTGGGCGCCTGCATGGCCGTCCCCTCGACCGGGCTGAAGGGCGCGCCCTCGTAGAGCGCGAGCAACTCCTCGACCTCGCGCGCCCAGGCGCCGCGCGTGGCCGGCTCGAGCCCTGGCGAGGCAGCGGGCGCGGGGGGCGTGTAGACGATGAAGCCGTCCCGAATTTCCATTCACAGCAGTATCCCATGGATGGGCGCGCCTGTCCAGGGATGTTGCGGAATCGTCATTGATGCCCCGGGTGGCCTGGAGGCGTCCCCGCGAGCGGCTCCGAACCCTCACTGGCATGCTGAATCCAGACGCATCCGACGCCGCGGACGCCTTCCTGCAAGAGGCCGAGCACTTCCGCCTGGGACGGCTTCCCACCGAGACGCCCCATCCGCTGACCGACGACCTCGCCGACCTGGCGCGCGGGGACGTCGCCGGCGGCGTGGCGCGCCTCAAGCAAGTGGACGTCGACGCACTCCAGCGCCTGCTGGATGGCGCCGAGGGCCTGGAGGACTTCCGCCGCGCGGTGTTCGCCGCGCTGCAGGACGGCAGCCGCGTGTTCCTGTGCGGATGCGGCGCCACCGGGCGGCTCTCGGTCAGCCTGGAGGTGCTCTGGCGCGAGCAGATGCCGGCCGCGCGGCGCCCCGACGTGGTGTCGTTCATGGCCGGCGGGGATCTCGCGCTGGTGCGCTCCATCGAAAACTTCGAGGACCATCCCCGCTACGGCGCGCGCCAACTTGAGGAGCTGGGCTTCGCCGAGACGGACCTGCTGATCGCGTGCACCGAGGGCGGAGAGACACCCTGGGTCATCGGAGCGACCGAGCACGCCGCCGAGTTGTCCCGGCGCGCGCCCTGGTTTTTGTACTGCAACCCCGACCACGTGCTGCGCGAGACGGTGGAGCGCTCCCGCCGCGTGCTCGACGACGAGCGCATCCGCAAGGCCAGCGCGTTCGTTGGGCCCATGGCCCTGACCGGGAGCACGCGGATGCAGGCAAGCACCGTCCTCATGCTGACCGTCGGGGAGGCGCTCTTCCACACCGACCGCGCGATTCGCGCCGGACTGGAGGAATTTCTCGGCGTGCTGGAGCGCGCGGATCTTTCGTTTCTGCCCGCGTTTGTTGAAGCCGAGACCGCGATTTATCAAGCAGGCGGGACGGTGCTGTACGAAACCGATCGCTACGGCGTCACCATCGTGACCGACACCACCGAACGCTCGCCGACTTTCAGCCTGCGCGGCTTTGAAAACTATCACGACGTAAATCCAAGTCCGTCGCCGTGCTACGTCCACCTGGAGGAAACCATGAACGCGCAGGAGGCGTGGACGAAATTACTGCACCGTCCGCCGCGCGCGCTTGACTGGCAGGGGATCGCGGCCATCGCCGGCCACCAGCGCCTGCTGGGCTTTGACTTCTCCACGGCGGGCCGCGCGATGCGCCTGCACCTCGTGTCGGGGCGCCCCTCGGCCCGCTTTGGCGTGCACCGACAGGCCGCCGGGATGGTGCTCACGCTGGGCGAATTGCGCGCCGTCGTGCCCACCGAAGGCCTCAGCCTGCTGCACGAGCACCTGCTGCTGAAGGTCATCTTGAATATCCACTCGACGCTGTTGATGGGACGTCTCGGGCGCTACGAGCGCAACTTGATGACCTGGGTGCGCCCCAGCAACAAGAAATTGATCGACCGCTCCATCCGCTACGTGCAGCACCTGCTGGAGGCGGCGGGAATTCACCGGTATTCCTACGACGACGTGGCCCGCGCGTGCTTCGCGGAAATGGCCAACTTATCGGAGGACGAGGCGATCGTGCTGAAGGTCTTCCACGCATTGAAGGACCGCGATGACGCTTGAAGCGCGGCTCATCGAGGCGGTGGGAGCGTCGCGCGTGAAGACGCGCCTCATCGATCGCGTGGCCTGCGCCAGCGACGCCTCTTTTTATCGGCTGATCCCCCGCGCCGTGGTGCGCGCAGCCAGCATCGCGCACGTCCAGGCGCTCTTCCGAATCAGCCAGGATTTGCGGGTGCCCCTCACCTTCCGCGCGGCCGGCACCAGCCTGTCGGGACAGGCGGTCACCGACGGCATCCTGGTGGACGTCTCCAAAGACTGGCGCACCGTGCGCCCCATGGATGACGGCGCGCGGGTCTGGGTGCAGCCCGGCGTCATCGGCGAGCGGGTCAATATCGCGCTGCGACGCTACGGACGGCGCATGGGGCCGGACCCCGCGTCCATCGCCTCGTGCATGATGGGGGGGATTTTGTCGAACAACTCGAGCGGCATGTGCTGCGGGGTCGTGAACAACGCGTACCATACTTTGGACTCGATGGTGTTCGTGCTGCCCAGCGGCGTGGTGGTGGACACTTCCCTGGCCGACGCCGATGAGCGGTTTCACGCACAGGCCCCGGAAATTGCGGCCGGCCTTCTCGCGCTGCGCGACCGACTGCGGGCGGATGGCGCGCTCGCCGAGCGCGTCCGCGCCCACTACAAGCAGAAAAATACCACCGGGTACAGCATCAACGCCTTCCTGGATTACGAGCGCGCGGTGGACATCATGGCGCACCTCGTGATCGGCGGCGAGGGCACGCTGGCGTTTATTGCCGAGGCCGTGCTGCGCACCATCGAGGACCCGCCGCTGCGCCACACCTGTCTCCTGTTCTTTCCGGATATTCGCACCGCTTGTGAGGCCATCACGCCGCTGGTGGCGCTGGACGTGGCGGCGGCCGAGGTGATGGATCGTCCGTCGCTGCGCGCCGTCGAGGATCAGGCGGGAATTCCGCCCGAAGTGGCGGCGCTCCCCGATGACGCCGCCGCCATCCTCGTGGAATGGCAGTGCCGCGACAGGGCGGAATTGTCGAAGGTGAAGGGACGCGCCACCAGGCGCTTCAAGACGCTGCCCCTGGTGGGTCCCGCCCTGGTGGCCGCGGACGACGCGGAGCGCGCGGCGCTCTGGCACGTGCGCAAGGGCATGTATCCCTCGGTGGGCGCGCGCCGCGCCAGCGGCACTTCGCTCATCGCCGAGGACGTCTGCTTCCCGCTGGACCGCCTGGCGGACGGCGTGGTCGGCCTCCAGGCGCTGTTCATGAAGCACGATTATCCCGAGGGAATCGTGTTCGGGCACGCGCGTGACGGGAATTTGCATTTTGCCATCACGCAGTCGTTCAACACGCCGGAGAAAATCAAGCAGTTCGAGGATTTTACCGACGACCTGGTGCGGCTGGTCGTGGATCTGGGCGGCGCGCTGAAAGCCGAGCACGGGACCGGGCGCAACATGGCGCCCTTCGTGGAAGCCGAGTGGGGCCGCGAGGCATACGCCATCATGCGGGAATTGAAAGCCCTCGTGGACCCGCACGGGATGCTCAATCCCGGCGTCATCATCAACGACGATCCGCGCGCGCATTTGAAGGATTTGAAGGCGCTCCCCACCGTGGAGGCGGAAGTGGATCGCTGCGTGGAGTGCGGCTTTTGCGAGTCGCGTTGCCCCAGTCGGGACGTGACCCTGACGCCCCGCCAGCGTATCGTGGTGCGACGGGAGATGGCGGCGCTTTCCCCGACCTCGCCGGCCCACGGTGAGCTTGCGCGGGATTACGCGTACGACGCCCTGGACACCTGCGCCACCGACGGACTGTGCGCCACCGCCTGCCCGGTCGCCATCGACACTGGCCTCCTGGTCAAGCGGCTGCGCGCGGAAGGCCGCCCGGCCTGGGAGCGCTGGCTGGCGCGCGGGATGGCCTGGGGATTTTCCGCGGTGGAAGCCGGGGCAAGATTTGCGTTGACGGTCGGGCACTTTGTGGGCGCGCGCCAGATGCAGTGCGGGCTCACCTTCCTGCGGCGCTGGTTCGGCCCGTGGATTCCCTCGTGGCCCGACGCAATGCCGCTGCCCGCCCCGGACCCTCCGCCGGGTTTTGGACGGGATTTCGTCTATTTCCCCTCGTGCGTGAGCCGCGTGCTGGGAAATTCTCCGGCGGCGGCGGCGGAAGCCACCACGCCTTACTTGCTGGCCACGCTGGCGAAACGGGCCGGCCTGCGCCTGCGCATCCCGGCGGCGCACGGCCTGTGCTGCGGCATGCCATTTTCCTCAAAGGGGTACCTGGAGGCCCACGCGGACATGGCCAACCGCATTTGCGAAGCGATGTACCGCTGGTCGGAAGGCGGAAAAATTCCCATCGTCACGGACAACAGCTCATGCGCGTTTTCGTTGCGCAAGCTGGACGGGTTGAGCGAGGAAAACGTCCGACGGTATGCGCGGCTCACGATATTAGATCTGCCGGAGTTTGCCCGGCGCGAGCTGCTTGGGCGATTGTCGCCGCGGGCGCTCGACGAGCGGGTCGTATTGCATCCCGTGTGCTCGGCGATCAAGCTGGGGAGCGCGGTGGCCGTCGAGGCGGTGGCCCGCGCGTGCGCGGCGCGGGTGGAGGTGCCGACAGGCGCGGGCTGCTGCGGCTTCGCCGGTGATCGAGGGCTGTTGTACCCGGAGCTGACTGCCGCCGCCACCCGAACCGAGGCGGCCCAGGCACGCGACGGGTTCGACGGGTGGTACGCCAGCAATCGCACGTGCGAAATGGCGATGGAGCAGGCCACTGGACGGCCATACCGAAGCTTCCTCAGTCTCCTGGAGCGGGCCACGCGCTGATTTTTTCTTAAGCGACGGACTCCTCCACGCGCTCCACCTGCGCCTCCAGGTCCTCCAGCTCGGCGCGCCAGTACTCGCGCGTGCCGACGTCATGAAAAACCCTGCGGATCGCCGGATCGTCGCGCCGCGCGATCAGCCACGCCGCATAGTGGATAAAGCGGAGCCCGCGCAGCGGCTCGATCAGGCGCAGCGATTTCCGGTCGAAGGGACGGCGCCGCTCGTACGCCTCGAGCAGCGCCTCGCGGAGCACGATGGCATCGTTGTCGCGGCCCGGGACAAGCATCCAGACGTCCTGCACCGGCGGGCCCATCGAGGTGTCGTCGAAATCCACGAAGGCCGGCCCCTGCGACGACCAGAGCAGGTTGCCGCGGTGACAATCCCCGTGCAGGCGCTGGAATTCGACTTCCTCGAACAGCGCCGAGGTGCGCTCGATAAGTCGGGTGGCCGCCCGCTCGTAGCGCGGCCAGATATTCTCCGGCACCTGTCCCCCGCGGCGCAATAATTCCAGGTTGGCCGCGCCCCAGCGGTCCGGCGCGATGTACGGCCGGTGCTTCGAAGGCTTGCGCTGACCCACTTCGTGCACCCGCGCGAGCAGCTCCCCTAAAATCCGCACGTGCGACAATTCCAGCTCATCCGGGGGGCGCCCGTACCCGAACGGGAAAATCGCGAAGTAGATATTCGCCACGGTGCCGATGGTTTGCCCGCCCTGCAGGCGGATCGGCGGAAACACCGGCAGGTCGGCCGCCTGCAGCTCGTACAGGAAATCGTGCTCCTCCTGGATGGCCTGCGTCGACCAGCGGCCCGGTCGATAGAACTTGGCGACCCACGGCTCCTCTTCCTCATCGAACACCTTGGCGACGCGGTTCTCCATGGAGTTGAGAAACCGCACGGCCGGCTGGCAGGTGATCCCGGCCTCTGCGAACGCCTCGTGAATGCGCTCCGGAAGCAGCTCGTTGAAGTACTTCGTGGCGGACATGGGAAGGACTATTCTCGCCGCGCCTGGGAAATCATTCGACGATGAGGATGACCCCCGACGAGCGCGTCAAGGAGACCTGCCGCCTTATCCGCGAGGCGCGCGCCTTCTGGGACGATCACCAGAACGCCGCCTGCCGCCGCGTCCGCCAGCGCGCCATGGCGCTCTATGAGTCGCTGTCCTCCGACGAGCGGGAGCAGGTGCCCCAGGTGCTGCGCGTGTGGCTCCGCTACCGCAGCGAAAAATATTTTGGCGCGCACCGCACGAAGCCGAAAAAAAAGCGGCCCGAGGGCCGCGACAACTGACAATTCCACGATTTTACGGGGTTCCGGGTATCGTCTCCGCGGTCAGGCCGAGGTTCGGATCGTCGGGATCAATGTGCAGGATCTTCTTGAACATCGCCGTGCGGCACTCGGCCGGGCGCGGCGCCTTATCCCCACCGGCGAACATCAGGTGCACGGCCATGCGCACGTAGCGCACGTTGACCTGGGAGTCGATGGCCACCACGTTCTGTCCGCCCGCCTCGACCTTCACGCGTCGCCCGGACATTGGACGGCTGCTGAGGTCCTCCAGGCGGCCGGCGTAGCGGTCGAAGACGGTCCCGTAATTCGCGGCCGGCGCATCCACCGCGGGCGGGACGCCGAGCGCCTTGAGCAGCGGCGATTCCATGACCGCCTTGCTGGTGGACACCCGCATCTGCTCGTTCTGCGCCACGTCGCGCACCTGCCCGCGGTGCCAGGCGAGAATCTCCTGATCGGAGACAGAGACGCTCAAGTCAGGACTCAATCGGCCATTAAGGAACTCCAGCGACTGCGAGGCCAGCATCTTGAAGTCCTCGGGAGTGTACACGCCGGGCAGGGCGTCGACGACGCGACCGTCCGGCAAGACCACGTACATGCAGGTGCTGCCTTTCAGCGTGCGCGTCATGGTGCGCCCGTCGCCGAAGTCAATGGTGACGCGCGGCGCGGGGCGGATGGTTTCCCACACGGGGACAAATTTTGACGTGATGAACGCGGCGGTTTTCGGATCAGAGAGCAGCACGGCCCTCAAAGTGCGCGCGTTCGTTCAACAGAATTCCTCGTCCAGACGGCCGAACATCTGGAGCAGCAGGACCGGCTTCTTCTCCTGGGCGGCCACCCGCAGGGCTTCGGGATAGGAACTGCGCCAGCCCTGGGGGGTCCGGCTGGCCGGCGTGGCCTGGCACAACCCCGAGAAGATGATGGCGAGCGCGGCCAATGAGAGCAACTTGCGGTGCATGCGAATCCTCCTCGAACGGATACCCGTTCGTCGCGAGATGTGTTGGACTTATTCCAACCCTACCACGTGAGAAGGAATCGCGCCGTTACAACGGTCACGGAAGCAAAGAAGGCAGCGGATGCTGCCTTCTTCGAAAGTGGCGCTGGGGACTATTCGCCGCCTTTGGCGCCCTCGCCCATGCCGGTCAGGAGGTCAAGCGGATTGGGAAGCTTGCTGAGCAGCTTGCCGACCTTCTCCAGGGGTTTGGTCAGTTTCTCCAGCGGATTTCCGCCACCGCCGCCAAGTCCGGGCAAACCCATCGGGGGATCCTCCTTGCGCAATCTCTATCCGGCGGATTTCCGCGTCGGGAATCCGCGAGCCTGTTGGGCATGGTATCGACGCCGTGCTGGAGAACGGCCCAGACGGGCCCCTCGTCCGCGATGAGGATCTCCATGCGCGGGTCGGCGAGCGCCTCCTCGAATCCCCAGGCCACGCGCTGCCGCCACAGCTCGGCGACGTCCTCCGATGTCCACGGGCGGCTGAACGCGACCGGCCAGGGCCGACGGGCCGCGGCCTCGCACAGGCGATCACGCTCGTCGGAGCGGGCGGCGCGGAAGGTCACGGCCTGTTGAGCAGGTCCGCCAGACGATACGCGGAGAGGACGAGCTGGCGCCGCGCCACCGCCTTCGCAGCCTTCCCGTACCCGATGGGAAGCGGCGTGGCGTGCTCCGCATCCGTCGAGCCCTGGATCGCGCCGTGACGGTATGCATCGCGAACGGCGAGCCGGTAGCTTTCCTCGCGCGCCCACTCGTGGGGTGTCGTCGCGCACCGCAGCTGCGCAAAGGCGCCCCGCTTGAGGGACGCCCGAAGCGCGCCGGCTTCGTTGCGGACCTGAGAGAAGCGCTCGGTCCCGATGACCACCGCGTCCCAGTACAGGTGCAGGCTGACCGGCTTCGTCCCGCGCTCGGGGAGCACGTAGTAGCGCGTGGCGCCTCGATCGCCGTGGGGATAATCGCGCGAGACGCTGGAGACGGCGTGCAGCGGCATGTGGATATCGCCCACCAGATGGAACAGCCACGCCAGCGCGATGGCCCGCTCGCGGGGGGCGGCCCGCGCATTCCGGTAGGTGGCGAGGTTGCTGGCGATGGCGAGCTCCACGTTTTCCCGCCGATTGGGGAGATCGCTCGGTGTGGGAGCGTTGCCGATCACGTACGGATAATTGATAAAGTGCCAGTAAAGGTGGTTGTAGCGAGCGTCATCGCGAATGTCGTCCGGCCAGCGCGCCGCCATCATGGCCACGAACAGGTCGCGCTGCTGATCAGGCACGCCCTTGCGGCGGGCCTGTGCGATCCATTTCCCGTAGTGGGGATGGCTGCGCAGCGTGGCGCTTACCGCGGGCGGGAGCTCCGGAAATGCGACGGCGGCCACCAGCATGTGGCCGGCCTTGTTCCAGGCGTGGGCGGGCGCTGGAATCAACAGTATCATCAGGAACAGCAATCGGCGCATGGGACCGGGACTTTGTCCCGGTCGACGCTTTTCCTCTTATTGCTCCGGTGCAGACTTCACGCTGACCCACACGTTGCCGATGCGCACCTTGCCCTCGTCGCGGGTCACCCGAGCCGGCTCGGCTTTGGGGATGGCGGCGACGGCGTTGGCGATGGCGTCCTTCACGTTGCCGCGCAGAAGATATCCCTCGATCAGGCGGACCTGCGCGTCGGGCTGTCCGTCGCGAGTTACAAAGCGATAGGCCTCGCGAATATCCTCGGGTTTCGCGGAGATGGCGGCGCGGAGCCCTTCGAGTCGGGCGCGCGCCGCGTCGAACGACTCGCCTTCGAGACGCTGCTCGGCGAGCACGCAGTAATCACTGTAGGCCTCCAGCGAGCCGGGCGCGTCGAGCAGGGAGAGCAAGGTGCGGACGCGCTCGTCGTATCCTGTGCCGGCAGGCGCGGGACCCATCAGCGCGTCGAAGGCCGCGTGCGCGTCAGCCGGCTTGCCGAAGCGCGGGGCAATCTGCACGAAGCGGTCGCGGAGCGTTTCCAGCGGCATTTCCGGGCCGGCGTGCCGTTGCAGCACGTCGAAGTCCAGCAGCGCCTCTTGCTCGGAAGGCCGCGTCTTTACCAGCGCCATCATGGTGGCCTGGTGGCGCGCGCAATCCGCGCCGGCCGCCGTGGAACGCTCGTAGAATGGCCGCGGCACGGCGACTTCCGCGGCCAGCGCGCGCATCCGCTGCAGCGCGTCGGCGAGCGTCTCAGCGGGGAGCCGCTGGCGCTGCGCCGCCAGGAATTCTCCGAGCAGCTCGTCGTAGTCCCGGGAATTCTGGCCGGTGGATTTTTCGCTGAGCCAGCCCTCCAGGACCTTCTGAGGCTCGGGCGCGTCGATCGATTTTACCGCGCTGAACGCAGCGCGCGGATCGAATTTACCCGAAGTGGGATTGGTGTACGAGGCCAGTTTGACGAAGCGCTGGGCCGCGTTGCACATAGACTCACCGTCGAAGCGGTCGCGCGCCACGAACGCATAATCCTCGCGGCCGGCGCGGCTGGGGCGAAAATTGAGGTCGTTCGCGCTGTTCACCAGAATTCTCAGGGCGCCGAGGTGATCGTTGAATTCGGGCGCATCGACCGGCAAACGCACGGTGTCCAGGGCCACCGACAATGTCAAGTAATTCTGCGCGGTGGTGCGCACGCCGCCGGGCTTGAGTACTTCGCAGATTTTCTCGAGACGCGCGCTGGCAGCCTCCACCGACTCACCCTCCGCCACGCACGCGGCCAGCGTCCGGTAACAGGCGGCGGCTTCCGGCCACGCGGTGTCGGAGTTCCAGCTCTGGTGGAACACGGTTTCCAGCGTTTTCACGTAGAGCGCCGTCCGCGCGCTGAGGTCGAGCCCGCCCAGGGGCTGCTCAGCCGCCTCCAATCCCGCGCGCAAGGCGTCGGGCAACGCGCCGGTCGCGCCGCTCAGCGAGGTGAGCGTCTGGGGAATATTTCCCCTGGTTTTCACGTCGCGGAAAATCTGGTCGCGCTGCTCCTCGCGAATTTTCAACGGTTCAAGCAATTTCTCCAGCGTCAGGTACTGATCGGCGGCCTCGGCCAGCGACTCGCCAGGCTGCAGGGACTCCGCCACGGCCTTGAAGCGCGCGTTTCCGACCGTGGACCATCCGGTCGAAGTGGCCAGCAATCGCTCGAAGGCCGCGCGGCGCTCCTCCCAGGTGGACCTCCCAACGGCGTCGCGGATGGTGTCGAGTGTGTCCAGATTCAGCCCCTCGATGCGCTGTCCGGACTCGCGCAGGGATTCGCCTGGGCGGCACTCGCGCATCACGTATTCCGCCTGGCGGGCCACGCGCGGACAGTCGAAGCGGCCCTTGAGCACCCCGGCCAGCCCCTCGGCGAGCGACACCGCGTCGTCGGTGTTCGGCGGATGCTGGTTGCTGCCACGCGCCTTCCACCACGATTCATAGGCCATGACGCCGTGCGCGCGGGCGTCGGAGTTTTTGCGGATGGCCTGGTCGAAACGCACGTAGCGCTCCAGGGACCCTTCCAGGCTTTCGTCCGGCTGGCGGCACGCACCGATGGCGGTCCACTCGACGTCGGTGTCGATGGAGGACAACGATTTCTCCACCGTGGCGAGAGTAGCAGCGTCGGCGGGGCTGATCTTGTCGGCCAGGCGGATGATCGAGCCGAGCCGCCATCGCTCGACGGCAGGCGGAGCGTTGCGCAGATATTCGAGGGCGGCCGGCCGCGACTCGGGCCGCAGGGACTTCAGCGTGCGATCCCAGTCCTGGGTGCCCTCAAAGTTGCCGATGATGGCGAACAGGTCGCGCAGTTGCGCGCGCTCCTCGGGGTCGGCGGCCCGGTAGAGCGTGTGCGCCATCCAGCCCGCCTGGTGCGACGAGATCCCCTTTGCCCTGGGACAGGCGACCATCAGGCCGAGACAATCCAAAAACACTTCGACGAGAGACTGCATCGGCGGGCGCCTGGGATTTCGCTGGTGGTGGTCGGTGGCGTGGAAGCGCATCTCGCACACGGCCTCGCTCAATCCTTCGGGACCCTTGCCCCAGAGCGCGTCCCGCTCCCCGGCGGGCACCGCGTTGAGGATAGCCTCAAGCGCCTGCTCGCGCTCCTGGCGGGTGGTGTCGTCGAGCCGCTTCTGGGGATCGTCGAGGAAGTGCTCGACGCGCTCCAGGCGCTGGGCCTGGACCTCGGCGGGGGCCTCGGGGAAGAAGGGCAGCCACGACTCGCGGGGACGCGCGGGCGGGGGCTCGGGCTCGATGACCGTGAGGACCGCGGGCGGAGGGGCGGATGTCGGTGAAGGCGGTGGAACCGCGGCCGTTCGCGGGATGGGCGGCGCAATCGGCAACGAAGCCACGGCCGGCGCGCCCGGGATGAGCGAGCGCACCACCGCGTCGCTCAGGCGGAACGTGCGGGCGCCTTCTCCAGCCGCGTAGAAGGAAACGGCGTCGTTGACGACGCGCCCGACCGTGTTACGGTCGGAGAACAGCACGATATCGGGGGGAGCCGCCTGCCACGCCTCGCGAACGTTGTCACGAAGACGCCCGACGAACCCGGGCCGAGTCTGGTTGAAGCCGCTCTCCTGCCACCCTACACGCACGCGTACAGTATAGGGCGCGGCCTTCAAAGAATGCTGAAAGCCCGCGCCCCCCTCCCGTGGGAATCCGTGCTTGCACGGATTGGCCACGGGGGAGTCCGTGCTTCCGTGGATTGTCAGCGTGTTATCTCGTCGCGAGGAACAGCGCGATCCAGATGCCGCATCCGATCAGGACGATGGCCACCCCGGCCGCGTCGAGCCAGTGCGGCGCGTCCCGTTCGTTCCCCCTACCCGGCCAGCAGTCCCTCCAGGCGGGCCTGCAGCTTCTTGCGGGCCGGGCCGCCGCGGGGGACCACCAGGACGGTGTCGTCGCCGGCCACCGTCCCCACGATTTCGGGCAGCTCGAGGCCGTCCAGCTCGGCGGCCACGATGTGGGCGCAGCCGGGAAGCGTCTTGAGCACGATGAGCGACGCGTTGCCGTCGACGCGCGTGGTGAACTCCGCGAAGTGCTGCTCCCAGGAGACGCGGCGCGCGGCCTCGTACCGATAGCCGTCGCCGTGCGGCACGCGGGCCAGCCCCAGCTCGCGCAGGTCGCGGGAGACGGTGGCCTGGTTGGCGCGCGCGCCGCGGCGCGACAGCTCGCGGACCACGTCCGCCTGGCTGCCGACGGCCTGCTCACGCACGATGGCCAGGATCAGTGACTGGCGTTCCCGCTTGTCCATCGTGGGGGAGTATAGCATGGTGGTGCATAAGTATGCAATCGTTGACATCCCCGTCATACGATTGATACACTCGCATTCTACCCGCGGAAGGTTGCATAAAAATGCAGAAGACGGTACGGACCGGGGTGCTGGGCGCCACCGGCTATACGGGCCTGGAAGTGGTGCGCCTGCTCGCGGGCCATCCCCACGTGGAGCTCGCCTTCGTGACCGCGCGCTCGGACGCGGGCCGGCGGATCTCCGACCTGTACCCCGTGCCGCTCGACGTCACGCTGCAGAAAGTCGACGACGTCCGCCTCTCCGATGCCGACGTGCTGTTCCTCTGCCTTCCGCACGGCGCCTCGCAGGAGTATGCTCGCAAGGGCACCGAGGCCGGCTGCGTGGTGGTTGATCTGTCCGCCGATCACCGTCTGTCTGACGCCGACAACTACCGGCATTGGTACGGCGTGGACCACCTCTATCCCCAGTCCTTGAGCGACGCCGTGTACGGCCTCACCGAGTGGCGTCGCGACGCGGTTCGGAGCGCGCAGCTTATCGCCAATCCGGGCTGCTACCCGACGAGCATCCTCCTCGCCGTGGCGCCGCTGCTCCATGCCGGGCTTCTCCACGGAGTCACCGTGATCGCCGACAGCAAGAGCGGCGTGAGCGGCGCGGGCCGCGTGCCCAGAGTCGACTCGCTTTTTGCCGAGGTGAACGAAAATCTCAAGCCCTACAACGTGGGCAGCGTGCACCGCCACGTCGCGGAAATCGAGCAGGAGCTGCAGCGCCTGGGCGGCAAGCGCCCCCCGAGCGGAATCATCTTTTCTCCGCACTTATTGCCGGTAAACCGCGGGATTCTCAGCACGATTTATGTGCCCTGGCCGCAAGACCACACCGAGGAAACCCTGCGCGCGCTTTACGAGAAGGCGTATGCCGACGAGCCGTTCGTGTGGCTGCTTCCGGCCGGGCATACCGCCACCCTGCGGCACGTGGTGCACACCAACCGCTGCGCCCTCAGCCTGCATCCCGTG
>VGFD01000028.1 GCA_016868975.1 Armatimonadota bacterium
TAACCCGGCACCCGTGCACGAGGTTACCACCCCCGTGACGGTAACCCGGCCGCCCGGGCCCTCCCGCCCTGGGCAGCCGCAGGCGCGGCCGGCTCCTCAGAACGCAAAACGCGCCGACCGTCTGGCCGGCGCGCACGCGGGAGACGCGGCCTATCCGAAGATGCCGCAGAACGTCCCGTAGAAGCTGCCGCACCAGCCGTTCATCTGCGCGGCGAAGAAGGGATTGCAATTCTGCCAGGGCGGGTTGCCGTAGCCCGGGAACGGGTTCGGGTTGCCGTAGCCCGGGAACGGGTTCGGATCGCCGTACCCGGGGAAGTTCGGCCACTGCGGGTACGGCCCGGGAATCCCCCCGAAGTCGGGGAAGTTGGGATCGAGGTTGGGCCCGCCCGGATTCGGATTGGTCGGCTGCGGGGTGGGCGGCGTCGTGCCGGTCCCGGTGGTGACCACGCTGCCGACCTCGGTGCCGAAGTTCGGCGGGGGTACCGTGAAGTTCATCGAGGGGAACGACACGCTCTGGAAGCTAGGGATCTGGACGTTGGGGATGTTGGGCATCAACCCGTCCACGTTGCCCATGGCGGGGATGTCGACCTTGCCCTGCGCCGGCAGGACCATTCCAGCCCCGATGGCGCCGCCGATATTCGCGAGCGCTCCCAGTCCAAGGAAGTTCATGGCTTGCACAACCTCTCTGTGTATACGGCTCCAGTCTAATGCAACGATGTGAAAATTTTATGAACCGAAATGTTACGATTTTGTCATTTCTTGCACCGCGGCCCCCAGCGCGTTGATCTGCTCGAACTGATCGGCCAGCCAGGGCCCCAGCTCGTGCAGTGGACCGGCGTTGCCCTCCTCCAGCGCCAGCCGCACCGCCTCGATCATCTCGCGCACCTCCGACACCCGCCGCCGAATCTCGATGGTGTACTGCACCGACTCGTGGCTGCTGTTCATCGCCTCCACCAGCGCGTCGAGCTGTTTCTGGCAGGCGAGCTGGAGCTGCTCGAGCCGTTGCAGGTAGATGCGCGCCGCGTCGTGCCCGCCGGGTTGTTCGAGGGTGGAGATCACCTGGCGCAGGCCGCTCACGTACTTCGACTCGCCCGTCCTCGTCAGCGTTGGGGGGGCGCCCACGATGTCGCTCTCGATCCGCCTGGCGCCGGTCTGGGGAAGGCTGGCGCCGCACGCCTCGCAGGTCGAGCGCCCGGCCGGATTGCTCCGCGCGCACCGCACGCAGGCCACCTGCTCCGAACCCCGCAGGTGCTCCTGGGATTGGGACTGGCGCGTCGACACGCCGTGCAGGATGGTCCGCATCTTCAGCTCGGCCTCGTTGGCCGCTTCCAGATGCTGCAAGAGGCCCTCCCGGTCCCCCTCGAGCGCCACCAGCATGTGGTCCAGGGCCACCGCGAACTCCACCACCACCTCGTAGGCCAGCGCATGCAATTGCTGCGCGGCCTCGTCGGTGGCGTAGGTGGCGTCCTGCATGCGGTCGGCCAGCTCGTCGAGCTCGGCTCTTACCCGCTCCAACCCGCTCCGCAGCGCGCCCGGCGAACCCGTGCCGTCGGCCACGGCGCGCACCATCGCGCCCATGGCGGCCTGCGCCCTTTCGGCGACGTGGAAGGAATCGCTCATTGGGTCTCCAGAAATTCAGGGCACGTGCGCTTCGCGTTCACTATCTTCCTCGCCGCGTTCCTCTTGTTTGAAGTGGAGCTCATCCTGGGCAAGGCCGTCCTCCCATGGTACGGCGCCAGCCCGAGCGTGTGGACGACCTGCATGCTCTTCTTTCAGATGACGCTTCTCCTCGGCTACCTGTACGCGCACCTGCTGGTCTCGCGGCTCTCCGGGCGCGCCCAGGCGACCGTGCACGTGGCCCTGCTCGTCGCCTCCCTGGCCCTGCTTCTGGGGGTGGGACTCCTTCCGGGGAACGCCTGGAAGCCGCTCACCACGGATCATCCGGTGCGCGACATCCTGATCCTTCTCAGCGTTTTTATCGGGTTGCCGTTCTTGCTGCTCTCCGCCAGCGGACCCCTGCTCGGGGCCTGGTACGCGCGGATTTCCCAGCGCTCGCCGTATCGCCTGTACGCCGTCTCCAACGCGGGATCCCTGCTGGCGCTGCTGGCCTATCCGCTGGCCGTGGAGCCGCTGGTTGCCCTCCCGGGGCAGGCCGCCGCCTGGACGCTGGCCTACGCCGTGTACTGCGTGGCCAGCGCCGCCTGCGCGAAGGATGCCGCCCCGGCACCAGCAGCCCCGGCCGGCCCCGAGCCGTTCCGCGCGCTCTGGGTGATCCTGCCAGCCACCGCGTCGCTGCTGCTGCTCGCCTCCACCAACCAGATCTCGCAGGAAGTCGCGGTGTCGCCGCTCCTCTGGACGATGCCGCTGGCGCTCTACCTGCTCAGCCTGATCCTCACCTTCGAGTCCGACCGCATCTATCGCCGCTCGATATTTATTCCGCTCTTCCTGGGGTGCGCCGCCGGCACCGTCTGGACGCTCAGCCCGCAGGCGCTGTACCACGTGATCCCCGCGGTCTCCCTGCAGTTGCTCACTTTGTTTGTGGCCTGCATGGTGTGTCATGGCGAAGTGGCTCGCCTCAAGCCGGGGATCTCCGGACTCACCGGGTTTTATCTGGCGGTCGCGGGCGGCGGCGCCCTGGGCGGACTGCTGGTGACCGTGGTGGCGCCGCAGGTGTTCGACGGCTTCTGGGAGCTGCAGATCGGCCTGTGGACGTGCGCCGCGCTGGCCGCCCGCCAGACCCTGCTGGACTTCCCGGTCTCGCGGCGCCCGGCCGCGGTCGTCGCCGCGTTGATCCTGGTGGCGTACGGCGCCGCCCTGTGGCCCAGCCTGCGGCGCTTCAGCGGCCCGCACGTGCTGCACGCCTCGCGCAACTTCTACGGCGTGGTGCGGGTGGTGGATCAGGGTCCCACGCTGGTGCTGGCCAGTGGCTCCACCATCCACGGATGGCAGAGCAAGGAGAATCCCGCGCAGGTGCTCGGCTACTTCGCCCCGGAGTCGGGCGTGGGCCGCCTGTTCGCCAGCCTTCCCGCCCAGCGCCCGCGCCGGGTCGCCGTGGTGGGCCTCGGGGCCGGCGTGCTGTGCGCATACGGCCGCAAGGGGGATCACTTCACCTGCTACGAGATCAATCCCACGGTGATCGCCCTGGCGGCCGGCCCGGCCGCGCCTTTCCGCTTCGTGGCCAACAGCCCGGCGCAGGTAGAGGTGGTGGCCGGCGACGCCCGGCTCTCCCTGGAGCGCGAGACGGACGCGCCGCCCTACGACCTCATCGTGCTGGACGCGTTCAGCGGGGACGCGATTCCCATCCACCTGATGACCCGCGAGGCGCTCGACCTTTACCTTCGGCGGCTCGCCCCGACGGGGATCATCGCGGCCAACGTCACCAACCGCTTTGTCGACCTCGGGCCGGTGCTGGCGCGTCTCGCCGCCGAGCGCGGACTCACCGTGCGCCGCGTCGACGTGGACGTTCCCAAGCGGAGCCGCTGGCTGTTCCTGGCCCGCGATCCGGCCGCGCTGGACATGCCGGGCCTGGGGGCCGGGCCCGGGCCGGACCCGTCCGCCGCGCCGCTCTGGACCGACGCTTACGGCAACGTCTTGCAGGCGCTGGAGAAGTAGCGGCTTGCGATAAAGGTCGACTTCGTGCTAGACTCGGCGGAACAAAATGGACGTAGCCGAAGCAAAACCGAACGGGGCCAAAAGCGACGCCGAGAACGAGAGCGCAGCCGACGAAGAAGTTGTCCCGGAACGCACGCACGAAGACGATCTGACGGAAGTCAACGAGGAGGTCGAGCGCAAGTGGTGCCGGCGCCTCTCGTGGATCGCGGCGCTTCTGGGGGTCGTCTTCCTCATCATCGCGGGTTTCCTCGCCTGGCGGTTTGATGAGGGCGCGCGCGTCGATCGCGCCGCGGCCCGCGACCTCGCGCGCGACAAGGCGGCGCAGCTCCTCCAGTTTCTTCATCAACGGCGGACCGGGGTGGAGCTTCTTGCCAGGCGCCTGGCGACCTCCGAGAATGAGCCCACGGCGGCCGGGTTGCGCGAAGTGATTGCGCTGTCCCCGGAGATCATTTCCTTGCGGATTCTCCCGACGGCGCAGGACGAGCGCCCGCTCGAGGTCGTTCGCACGCCGGGCGACGCCGAGCACTCGAAAGTCGTCGAGAAGCGCGACGTCGATCTGGATGCGGCAACGCTGGCCGACGGGTGGAACGAGCCTGTTTACGACAACGAGCGCCTGGTCACCACGGTGCGCTACGTCTGCCGCGGATCGTCCCGTCTTGTTGCGATCAACGTTTCGCTGTACGGTGTGCGCAACAAGATGGTCGCCATGGGTCTGGGGGACGGCGGCCATGCCTTCATGTTGAGCGGCCAGAATTCGGTCGTCGTGCACCCGGTGCGCGAGTACGTGCGCAAGGGGCTGTTTCTCAGCAATTTTTTCGATGCGATTCCAGGCATTGCGGCGGCTGTCGACGTGCGTCCCCCGGCGGGCGAATGCGCGCTGGTGCATCTCACACATGACGGCTCCAGCATCCGACGCGCGCTCTGGGTTTTCGGTCTAGCCATGGAGGGATGGCGTCTCTTCGTTATTTTTCCGGAGAGTGGCGGCGCCGCCCGGGTGCGCGAGGGGAAATTTGCCGAGTGGACGACGGTCGCGGCCATTTTCAGCCTCGTGGGATTTGTGGCGTGCGGGTTTCTGGCTTCCTTCAAAGGCAACGTGTGGCACCTGTGGCGCGGGGTGGCGCTCTGCTCGCTGCTGCTGGCCATGTGCATCGGGCTGGTCTGGCGGCTTATCCTGCTCGGCGCGATCGCCGATCCGGTGGCCACCAACGTGCGCTTCACGGATAGATCCATGGTGGCCGAGTTTTCCAACCGGTACAGCGCGCTCTCGCGGAACGCCAATCTTCCAAAACCGTTGTTTGTTCCCACCGGAGTTTTCGTGCAGTCGCTGGAGTTCATGAATGCGAACAACGTGTCCATCCGGGGCTACGTCTGGCAGAAGTACGATCGCGTCGGCCACCTCGGCGTGCGCCGCGGCCTGGTCTTTCCGGAGGGCACCAATATCCAGATGAAGGACGCATTCACCATCTCTTACCCAGACTAAGATCTGGTCGGCTGGCAATTCTCCGGCATCGTGCGCGAGGATTTCGATTATTCACTCTACCCCTTGGACCGCGCGGTCGTCTGGCTGCGGTTCTGGCCTTTGGATTTCATGCGCAACGTCGTCCTGGTTCCGGACATCGACGCCTACGACATGATGACGCCCAGCATGCGGCCCGGCACCGAGCGCGACTTCGTGCTGAGCGGCTGGAGCATGGAAAGCACATTCTACGACTACCACTACAATAATTACGACAATAATTTCGGCATGGCGGACTATAGCGGCCAGGTTGATAATCCGGAATTGTACTACAACATCGTGCTGAAGCGCGATTTCCTGAACGCTTTCCTGATGAACCTGGTGCCGGTGCTGGTCATCTCTTCGCTGCTGTTTGCTCTGCTGTGCGCCACCAGCGGCATCAAGGAGAAGTCGGACGCCTACGGCCTGAAGGCCAGCGCGGTGCTCTCCACCTGCGCCGGCCTGCTGTTCGCCTCTATCCTGTCGCACACCAAGCTGCGCTCGGAATTCGCGGCGCAGAGCGGCATCATCTATCTCGAGTACTTTTATTTCATGATCTACTTCCTGCACGTGCTGGTGCCCATCTACGCGTTCGTGGTCGCCTCGAAGGCACAGCCCGCGCTGCTGAAGTACCGCGACGGCCTCCTGGCCAAACTGCTCTTCTGGCCGGTGCTCCTCACCGCCAACCTCGCCCTTACGCTGTGCGTGTTCCACTGACAGAGGGATCCGCGAACAGGGCACGAAGCCGCAGGCCGACTTCAAACCCGACGGAGGACCCATGCTCAAGAGCGCGCGCATCGCATTCATCGGAAGCGGCGTCATGGCCGAAGCCATCCTGCAGGGCATGCTGCGGCAGGAGCTGATCACGCCGGCCAGCGTCACCTGCTCGGATCCGTTCCCGGAGCGGGGGCGCGAGCTGGAGTCCCGCTATGGCATCAAGTCGACCACCAGCAACCGCGAGGCGGTGGGCGGCGCGGACATCGTGATCTTGTCGGTAAAGCCGCAGGTGCTGGCCGAGGTTCTCGATGAGCTGCGTCCTGTCGTGCGCTCCGAGCAGCTCGTCATCAGCATCGTGGCCGGCGCGACCACGGCGGCCATCGGCAAGCGCCTGGCGCATTCCGCCATCGTGCGCGCCATGCCCAACACCCCGGCCCGCATCGGCGAAGGCATGACCGTGTGGATCGCCACCGGCAGCGTCTCCCAGCAGGACCGCGCCCGCGCCCGCGCGGTGTTCGCGGCGCTCGGCGAGGAAGTGTACATGGATCATGAAGAGTACCTGGACATGGCCACCGCGCTGTCTGGCACCGGCCCCGCCTACATCTTCATGGTGATGGAGGCGCTCATCGACGCCGGCGTCCACATGGGATTCTCGCGGCGCATCGCCCAGCAGCTCGTGCTGCAGACCATGCAGGGCTCGGTGGCCTTCGCCCGATCAACGGACCGCCATCCCGCGGAATTGCGCAACGCGGTCACCTCGCCCGGCGGCACCTCGGCGGAGGCCATTTATCAGCTCGAAAAAGGCGGCCTGCGCACGGTAATTTCCAAGGCGGTGTATGCCGCCTATCAGAAATCCCGCCTGCTAAGCCGCCTTTCCGAGGCCGACCCGTCGCACAACGAAAACCGCGCGGAAGTCCCTACGAATTAACATCCGTGGGAGCCGGGCGCGGGGGCAGTGGCGCACGCGGGCCACGGTGGCGTCATGGCGTACCGCCGCCCCGCCATGGGGGAGAGTTCGACACTTCTCTCGCGGCATGGTAGAATACGGGCAGTTCAGCGCCCGGCTTTGGGGCCAGTGGTACAAAGCGATTACCGCATGAGAGACCGTTTGGAAGGGAGTCGGCACTCCTGGCGCGCCCCATGAGGCCGCGCCGAGGAAATCCCTGGGAGCCTGAGCATCGGGCCAGCGTCCGCCACCGGGTCGCCGTTGACGCCGCTCGCATGCTCTACCACCGCGAGGTAAAGGAGTACCTGCACGCCAAGCGCGAGGCCGCTCGGCGCCAGGGCACCCACCATCTCCCCAGCAATGCGGAAGTCCACGCGCAGTTGCTGGTGATCGCCGAGCGCGTGGACGGCGACAAGCACCTGCGCCGACTCACCGAGATGCGCGAGCGCGCGCTCTCGCTGATGGAGTTGCTCGCGCCGTTTAATCCCCGCCTGATCGGATCGGTGCTGACCGGCCACATCCGCAGGGGCTCCGACATCGACCTGCACGTGTATACCGAGGAGGTCGACGACGTCTGTCGCGTGCTCGACGAGGCCGGTCACGCACACGTCGTGGAAGTGGTGACCACGCGAAAGTACGGCGACCCGCGCGAGTTTACGCACGTTCGCCTCGCAGAGCTGGGCGGGTTTGAGGGCGAAATCACAGTCTATCCGCCGGAGGCGCTGCACACCACGCCGCGCTGCGGAATCACCGGCCGTCCCATGGCGCGCGCGTCGATTGGGGAGTTGCGGCGGATTCTCAACGCCCATCCCGCGCCCTCCGAGACCCTGCTCGCACTGGCTTCCCCGCTGGATCCCGAGACGATGACCCGCCTCATCCCGGAATTGCTGGCCTGCCGCGGCGTCCTGCAAAACCACTACCATCACCTTGACGTTTTCGAGCACACATGGTCGGTGGTGCGCGGGCTGGAGCGCATGGCCGCGGAGAGTTTTGAGCGCTTCGGCCGCCACGCGGAAAACCTTCGCAATTCGGTTGACCCGACGCTGCTCTTCCTCTCCGGAATCTGCCACGACCTGGGCAAGCCGGCCACGCAGTCTTTCGCGCGCGACGGGCGCATCCGCTTTCTTGGCCACGAGCAGGTCAGCGCGGATCTCGTCCGCCGCATCGGCCCGCGCATCGGCCTCTCGCCCGCGTCGACTGACGCCCTCGTTGGTATTGTCGCCGGGCACCTGGAAGCGGTCCGCATCCCCGCTGAAGATGGCCCACCGTCGCGCATCTACCGAATGTGCGCGCGGGTGGGACATCACCTCCCCGACCTGGCGCTGCTTTCGCTGGCCGACGTGGAAGCGGCCCGCGGGCCCGCCCAGAGCGCGGCGCGCATCGAAGAGCACGAGCAGTTCGTGGATTTCTTGCTCGAGCAATTCTACGAAACCGGCTTCGTGATCAACCCGGTCCTGCCGGTGACTGACGACGACCTCACGGAGCACTTTGGAGCGCTCAACGCGCGCGATCTGGCCCGCCTCCGCGCGGCCCTCTCGGACGCCTTCGTGGACGGCGACCTGGACGGCCGTGAGGATGCCCTGGCGCTCGCCTCCGACCTCCTCGCCGACCCCGCCTGGTAACCGCGCCGCCCCGACCCGACGCCCCCGCGGTCGGGCCCAGCCGCGGACCCGACGCCCCCGCAGGTGTCGCCCGCTTAAAAATTTCTGAGCCCCGCTGCAAATCCCGGACCGTTAACGCTCCAATCGGGCAACGGAGGGAACGCATCGAGAATGGGAATGGCCGTTGGCGCGCAAGATTTTGCGCACATGATGAACAAGTCGCAGATGGTCGGGAACACGCAGAACCTGAACGTGACCCAGCAGGTCCGCGAGCTGGAAAAGCAGCGCGAGGCCGAGGCCGCGCGGGACGCCGACCCCGATTCCACCGCGCAGGACACCACGCGGGTCAGCTCGTCCTCGGGGACGCGCCGCACCGGCGAGAGCCGTCGTCTCGGGCAAGACTCCGGCGCATTGCAGCGTCTCGGTCGCGGCCGGGTCGAGTGGCAGGACAGCGAGCACGGGCAGGGCGCCGAATGGCTCCCTCCCTCTCTGCGCCCCCAATCCAAGACGGCCGGCAGCGGCCCGTACAACATTCCTTACTGGCTGCAAACGCAGGTCCGCCAGGACACCGACGAGAGCCCGCGCTCGGCGCATTTCCGGCTGCTCAACGGCCTTCGCAAGATGGTGCACAACGAGATCCATCAATATGTGAAGAACAACGAGCCGCCCTATGCCAAGAAGACGCTGCGCGACATCTTCAGCCTTTTGCAAGTAGAGGGTCCGCCCAATCCGGCGCCCCCGCCACAGCCGGCCGCCTACTTCGACGTCTACACCTTCGACCGCGCGCGCGCCGCCGTGCAGGTGCACGAAAATCCCCGCAATTTTCTGGGCAATTCGTACGACCTGGTTGCGTAGCGAAAATTTAACAATTCGTTCGCTGCAAATCCGGCGGCACGGTCGTCTCCAACGCTTTGGGCACCAAAGGAGGAAAGAACAATGGCAGTGATTGACAAGGTTGAAGCGGCAGGAAGCGGCAACAAATCCTGGGAAACCATCCTCAGCGGGCTGGACGCCCAGGCCTATCAGCAGGCCCAGAACGCGCAGAACTCCCAAAACGCGCAGTCGTCTGGCGGCAGCGAAAACTCCGGCTGTAATTGTTCCAATGGCGCGAAGTGCTGTCAGCGCGGCGCTTGCGACTGCTGCGGCTAATGTTGGAATTCCTCGCGCGAACCATTGCCGAGGGCGCCTGCGCCGCGTGTGGAGAGTCCCTCCCGCGCGGTGCGGCCGCGTGCCACGCGTGCGGCGCGGCGCAGGCCGGTGAGGAGCCGGGCGTCAATTTCCTGGCCGGACCGGCGACCCCTGGAGAGCGCGCCGGCAATCTGCAGCGCTTGCAGGACAGCCTCGAAGCCGTCCAGGAAGGGCATGCCGCCGTCAGCCACGCCCTTGAGGTCGCCGACGCCATCGCGCAGAAATTCGAGCGCTGGTGGGTGGACCTCAATTCTTTCGATTGTGACGATTTCCATAGCGAAGAAGAGATCGGCATGCAGCGGGACTACCTAGCGGTGTGCGGCGGTTTGAGAAACGAATTACAATCCTATCGCGAGGCGCTGCAATATGGCGACATCACCACCGCGGCAGTCCGCATGTACCCGCTGGAAGAGGGCTTCGCCCGCCTGAAGAGCCTCAAGGACCATTACGCGGAACTGGGATATTAACTGGCGTTAGGGCCGCGCTTCTAGGCTGACACCACCCGGTTGCGCCCCTCGGTCTTGGCGCGATAGAGCGACGCGTCGGCCGCGCGCAGCAATCCTTCGACGGTATCTCCTTGCGACGGATACGACGCGATCCCGATGCTGATGGTGGTGCGCAATTCGGTATCCTCGTAGCGCAGGCGGTGCTCGCTCATCTCCCTCACCACGCGCTCGGCGAAGATCTTCGCGCCCTCGGCGTCAGTCTCGGGGAGAACCGCGCAAAACTCCTCGCCGCCGTAGCGCGCGACCATGTCCGTGGTGCGGGCGCAGCGCCTCAGCACGCGGGCGGCTTCAACCAGCATCAAGTCGCCTGCCTGGTGGCCGTAGGTGTCGTTGAGCTGCTTGAAGTGGTCGATATCCATCATGCAGATTGAGAGCGCGTGCCCATAACGGCGGGCGCGGCGCACTTCCTCCTCGAGCCGCTGCTGAAGGTGGCGCCGGATGAACAGCTTGGTGAGCCCGTCAGTGACTGCCATCTCGTAGAGCCGCGCGTTGTTGATGGCGACCGCGGCCTGTCCGGCCAGAGCGGAGATGATCTTGAGGTCTTCCTCGGTGAATTTCTGGGAAAATTTCTTGTTGGTGATGTTGATGACGCCGATGCACTCCTCGAACACCTTGAGGGGCACGCACATGATGTTGTCGACCCGCGACTCCTTGGATTCCTTGAAGCGCCCGTCTTCTTGCAACTCGTCGATGACGATAGGCTCGCCCTTCTCCAGCACGCGGCCGGCGATGCCTTCGCCCTTGCGGATGCGGGTGCACTGAATTTCCCCGTTGAGGATTTTTTCCTCGACCACCCGATCGATGCCGCGTACCACGCGAACGACCAGCTCGTCGGTCTTCTCGTCCATGAGCATCAGCGACCCTTTTTGCGCGCCCACGATCTCGATGGCCTGATCGAGAATCAAGGCTAGCAGGCGGTTTAAGTCGTCGATGAAGTTGAGCGCCTGGCCGATGTCGTAGAGAATCGACAGGTGGTGCATCTGCTTGTCCAGCTCGCGGGTGGACTCGCCCACCTTGCGGTACAGACTGGCCGTCTCAAAGGCCACCGCGGCCTGCGCGGAGAGCAGCGTGAGAAAGTTCAGACCGGCGTCCGAGGGCTGGAACCCGCCCAGGGTGAGGATCCCGATGACCTGGTCCTTGGTTTTCAGGGGCAGCCAGAAACTCGACTGGAGCCGATCCAACTGATTTTCCGTAAAGACTCGAGCGAAGCGGGGCTTGCCCTCGATATCCACCACCGAGAACGGCTCGCCGTTGGCCAGCAGGTGCCAGAACAGCCCGTCCGTGCGGGCGTAGCGGACGGCGCCCACGACGGCGGGATCCAGTCCGCGCTGGTGGCTGACGTTGTAGTGGTTGCCGCCGTCGTAGCTGACCAGCAGGGCGCAACGCTCGATGCCCAGCTTCTCCTGGATGATCGACAGCACAATCTCGGAGAGGCGCGCGGTGTCTGGATTGGCGGTGAACACCTTGCCTGCCTGCGAGATGGTGAACATGTCGAAGACCTGCTCGTCAAGGCGGCGGGTGTGCGCCTGGAGGGCCTCCACCTGCTGCTTGAGGGAGGCGTTCTCTTGTTCGAGCTCGTCGATGCGTTTCTGGAGAATGCGCATCACGTCGTCGCGGCCGAAGGTCGACGGGTCCCGCGCGGGAACCACCTCAATCTCGACCGTCGGGACGCCTTCCGCAAACAACGACTTGACTTCGCCTTCACCGAGGCGATCGAGCATCCTGCCAGCCTCCGCCTGTGAGTGTGCAACGGCGTCGACCGTGCATCGTGTGACAAGCCATTATAGCACAGGGGCCAGCGGGTGCAACGCGAACGGCCTGATGCGCGGCCTGTTTCGCCCTGGCCAGTAAAGTCGCGCTAGAGCATGCGCTCCAACGCGCGGCCCAGGACGTATCCTCCAAGGCCGCCCAGGACTCCGCCGGCGGCAAATCCGATCACGTTGCCGAACGCGGAGCCTACCTGCATCCCGACCCAGGCGCCGCCGGCTCCGCACAGGACGCCGCCCACCACCGCGCCAGGTATCACTTTGTTCATGCCGCCGAAGATGGCGCTCGCGGCCAGTCCGCCGCCGATGGCGCCGATGGCGGCGCCGGCCAGGCCACCCTGCACCGCGCTCACCACGGTGGCCGCCGTTCCAGTGAGGCCGGCCGTGGTGAACCCCAGGGCCGCGGCACCGGCCGCGGCCGCCAGCGTGCTAGCGACCCAGGTGATGGGGCCGGCCTCGACCTCGGGCGCGGACCCAGGCGTGGGCGCCGTCGCCGAAAGGCGCGCGGGCGGCCCGCTGGGCGTGGCGATGCGCGAAATCACGGAAATCATCAAGTGCAAGAATACCACCATGAGGGTCACGGCATGTGAACGAATTGTTGCCGCCCCGGCAGGCCATCCCCGCCCCGTCATTGAATATCAATCAAGAAATAAAAAACCAGGATCGGCGACCCATCGCGCGAATACCCCGCGAAACTTATCGGAGGTCCCTGCCACATGATCCGCACGCGATTGATGGCCCTGGCCGCCGCCCTCTGGCTTATCGCCGGTGGCGTCGCCAGCGCCCAGTACATTGACAAGTACTATAACCCGTTCGAGTACTCTAAGGACCCCGCGCGCTTCAAAGCGCCGCCGGTGCCCAAGTATTACAACGAGGACGAGCACACCCGCTTCTACACGCTGGTCGACTTCAAGCCCAACGACAAGAACGTCGGCCGCCTGTTTCTGAACACCGACGAGAAGAAGAACCCCATCGCGCTCGACGGCGAGGCCGCCAAGTTCAGCGTCACCTACCTCTCCAAGGGCGACCTGGAGAACTTCGTCGAGTACTGGCTGGCCGGCCGCTTCAAGACGTTCGAGTGCGTCCTGACGGTGCCCGACAATTTCGAGGGCCATTTCTGGTACTACGTCTACGGCGACGACAAGAAGCTTCTGCAGGGCGACGACCTGGGCAAGGATCGCAAGTCCGCCCGCATCAGCCTGTCGGTCGAAGGCGTGCGCCGCCTGGTCCTCAAGACCGCCGGCGGCAAGCAGACCAACAAGCTGCGCGTCACCTGGGTCAACCCCATCCTCACAGAGCCGAAGGACGACGAGTAGACAGCCGCACCCTCGCCCTCATCCCCCGCGCCATCGCGGTCAACCTGGTGGTGGGGCAGATCGTGGCCATCGTCAAGCTCCCGATCTATCTTGATTCGATCGGGACGGTCCTGGTCGGCATCCTGGCCGGACCCTTCGCGGGCGCGCTTACGGGCGCGCTCTCGAATGTTCTTGCGGGGATGATCATGGGACCCACGCTCATCCCCTTCGCCGTGCCGGCCGCCGCCATCGGCTTCCTGGCCGGATGGGCGGGGCGCTTCGGCGCCATGCGCTCCACGCCGCGCGCCGTGATTGCGGGGATGGTGACCGGCGCGATCGCCGCGCGCATCTCGGCGCCCATCTCGGCGTACCTCTTTGGAGGAGTGACGGGTGGCGGCACGGACTTGCTGGTGATTTTCTTCCGCGCCCTGGGCTACCCCCTGGAGCAGGCCACCTTCATGCAGGGCCTCACCGTGGATCCGCTCGACAAGGTGGTGACCTTCCTGCTGGTGGCCTGGGTGCTGCACGCCTCTCCCGCGCGCCTCCTCGATCAGTACCCGCGCGGTCTGGCCGCGACCGGCCGGGTGGCCCGCGCGTGGTCCGAGGATCCATGATCTACGTCCCGGCGGATACCTTCGTCGATCGCGCCAACCCGCTCACCAAGGCCACCATTGTGGCGGCCGCCCTGCTGGTGGCGCTCGCCGAAGAGTCCGGCCCGCGCCCGCTCCTCATCTTCATCGCGCTCATGCTGGGGGTTGCCGTCGCCGCGCGCGTGCTCAAGCCGCTGCTCGGGGCGCTGGCGCGCATCGTGCTGCCCATCGCCGTTTCGCTGTACGTGCTGCAATGGGTGCTGGCGCTGGTGCAAGGACTCCTCAGCCGGCAGAGCCTGGGCGCGCTGGCGCTGGCCCTGCTCGACAACGTGGACGTGCTGGGCCTGCGCATCCTCGCGTTCGTGACGGCCGTCCTGGTGGTGCTGCTCACCACGCATCCGGGGCGCCTCGTGCAGGCGGCCGCGGTGCGCGGGGCGCCGCCCGGGCTGTGTTACGCGCTGGCCGCCGCCTTGCAGATCATCCCCGCGACCGCCGCGCACGCGCGCGCCATCACCGACGCGCAGCGGGCCCGCGGGCTGGTCGTGGGCCGCGGCCTGTGGGGGAGGGCGCGCGCGCTTCCTCCGCTGATCGCGCCGCTGCTCCTCTCGACGCTGCAGAGCGCCGAGGAGCAGGCCATGGCGCTCGAAGCGCGTGGCTTCAGCCGCCGCGGGCCGCGCACCAGTTTTTTCGAGGTGGCCGAGAGTCCCGCCGAGCCTCTCCTGCGCTGGGCGATCCTCGCCGCCGCGGCGCTCGCGTTCGCGCACTTGCGGGGATGGCTTTGATCTTCGAGGTCGCCCGCTTCCGCTATGCGGGGAGCCAGCGGCCGGCCGTGCACGACGTGCGCGTGGAAATCCCCGCTGGCGCGATCACCGCATTGTGCGGCGCCGCCGAGTCCGGCAAGAGCACCCTGTGCGCGCTCGCCGGCGGCTTCATCCCCCACTTCACGCACGGCCTGCTGGAGGGCGCGGTGAGCCTTGGGGAATTCGACAGCGCGCGCATGCCCCACGCGGAATGGCTGTCGCGGGTGGGGATCGTCTTCCAGAATCCGTTCACCCAGCTTTCCGGCGCGCGGCTCACGGTGCGCGAGGAGGTGGCCTTCGGGCTGGAAAACGCGGGCTGCCCGCCCAACGAGATGCACGCGCGCGTGGCGGTGGTCCTCGAAGAGGTCGGGCTGAGCGGGGTGGCGGAACGCTCGCCCTACGCGCTCTCCGGCGGCCAGCAACAACTGGTGGCCATCGCGTCCATCCTGGTGTCCGACCCCGCGTGGATGGTGCTCGACGAGCCGCTCGCCCAGCTCGACGCCGCGGTGTCGCGCCGCCTGATGGAGGTGCTGCGGGGCCGTGCCGCGCGCGGCGTGGGCGTGCTCATCGCCGAGCACAACGCCACCCTCCTCGCGGAGTTCGCGGACACCGTGCTGCTGCTGCGCGGGGGAACCGTGGACGCGCTGGGACCGCCCGCCGAGATCTTCGCGCGCGACACGCGGACGTCGCACGGCGTCCACCTGCCCGACGCGGCGGCACTGGCGGCGGATCTCGGCTGGAACGGCCGGCTGCCGCTCACGGTGGCCGGCCCGGCCTGGCCGCCGGCCGGCTTTCAACGCGCCGCGCCACCTGCCCTGACGACAGGCCCGCCGGCCGTCGAAGTGACGGGCCTCTCGTTTACCTATGACAGCGGCCAGCGCGCGCTCGACGGCGTGAGCCTGACCGTGCCCGTCGGCCAGCGCGTCGCCCTGGTGGGCCGCAACGGCGCGGGAAAATCCACCCTCGCCCGCAGCCTGATCGGCCTGCTCGACCCGACCAGGGGCTCCGTCCGAGTCGGCGGCGAGGACGTCACCGGGCGCGCCGGCCACGCCGCCCGCCACATAGGCTACGTGTTCCAGAATCCCGACGACCAGTTGTTCGCCCGCCGCGTCTGGGACGAGGTCGCGTTCGGCCCGCGCAACCTCGGCGTGCACGGGGACGCCCTCGAGGCGGCGGTCCGCGAGGCCCTGCAGGCGGTCGGCCTCGAGGACGTGGTTGACGAAAATCCCCGCGACCTCGACCATCCCATGCGCAAGCGTCTCGCGCTGGCGTCCGTGCTGGCGATGCGCGCGCCGGTGCTGGTCCTCGACGAGCCCACCGGGGGGCTGGACGCGCACGAGCACCGGCGCCTCGCCCGGCTCGTCGAGACGTTGCCCGGCACGGCTATCCTCATCAGCCACGACATGACGTTCTGCGCGGATCACTGCGAGCGGATGATCGTGCTGCACGAGGGCCGCGTCGCCGCCGACGGCACCCCGGACGAGGTGCTCGGCGACGACGAGGTCTGCGTGAAGTGCGGACTCGCCCAGCCGGCCGCGGTGGCGCTCTCCCGCGAGTGCGGGATCACGCCACCGGTGGCGCGCAGGGCCGGACTTACCCGCTAGTCTTCGAAGAAGCCGTTTTCGTCGTCGGGGCCGCCCGCGACGCGCTCCTAGCCTTCGTCGCCGTTGCGGAGGCCTTCGCTCGGGGAGAAGCCGTCGCCTTCGCTGTTGCCGCCTTCTTTCGCGGCCTTGTCCTCCGACTTTGCAATCTGCTTGAGGTTGTCGAAGACCACTTTGTTGGACTGCTTGCCGGCCGGTTCCACCTTCTGAATTACGCTATCATCCGCCATTGCACTCGTCCTTTCTCAAATGCACCCTTCCTCTGTGCTTCACAGTAGGGGAGTGGGGACCTGGAGAAAAGCACGGCAAGGTTGCCGATTTAAACACGATGTTGCCGATTTGTTACGGCTCCAGGAACAGGCGTGTCTGGGTGATGACGATCCGCTTCTGGCCGAGCGAGGACAGGCCCAAAATGCCTTCCAGTTTCTGGCCGGTGGCCGCGCCCACCGCTTCCAGGTGGGGAAAGGTCCGCATTTTCCACAGCGGGACCGTGCGGCCCTTGAATGTTCCGCTCGACTTGCGCACCGCAAGCGCGTTGCCCAGCACGTCGCGGCCGCTTGCTTCGGCGTCGTCGGCATCGCCCGCGTCGCGCAGCAGGATGCTGGCCGGCGCGCCGCTGTCGAGCTGCACGCGGCGGATGGCGCCGTCCAGCTCGGCGTCGAGAAAAATCATGCCGTTCACGATCTCGACCGCGAAGACGTGCCATCCATCGGTGGGCGGCAGTGCGGCATCGGCCGGCAGCCGCGTCATCGAGGTGCCGGGGACGTCAAAAATCACGCTGCCGGCCAGCAGAAAATCGTTTCCCACGGCGCCAATGATTTTCTGAGGAAGTCCTTCGGCCTCGTCAAAAGGCGGCACCCGACGTCCGGGGAGCACGTAGCCGCGCCCGGCGATGGTGGCGCGGTGCGCGCCCTCCACCCATTCCGCGCCCTCTCCGAAGGAATGGAGCCAGCTGCGCGGCGTGCCGCAGTCCACGATCATCACCCCGGGCGGCCCTTCGGCGGGCTTTACCGGCAGGTAAAACCGGTCCAGGTGCCCGTCCACTTTCCACACGATGATGGGTGTGGCGACGGGCGGCACCGATGGGGCATCGCCCGGGCGCCCGCCGTCGCGGCGCACCGCGGGAGGCATCAGCCCCAGGGTGTCCTTCGGCGCCGCGCTGAACCGATCGCCGGGCTGCGCCGACTCAGGCGGCGGCGCGCTGCCACGCCCGTCTCGGCCGGGGGGAACAGGCTCGGAGCGGATGATCACCCACCCATGTTCGACGGCCCCCCTTTCCCGAAATTTAACATCGTGGACATCGCCCGGCGGCCGCGCTGGCGTACACTTGCGAGTGATGATTGCGCGCACGCCCGCCACCACCACCACGCCCGCTACCCCCAGAAAATGGACCCTGCTGCTCTACTCGGCCGCCGACAACGACCTGAAGGAGTACCACCTGCAGAACGTCGCCGATCTGGAGCGAGTGGGCTCGGATTCGCACACCAGCCTGGTGGCGCAGGTCGACTTCGGGGACCGCTCCAGCCGCTACCTGATCGAGAAGGCCGCGCGTCCGGACCCGGACAACATCCAGACTCCGCCCCTGGAAACCCGCGGCCCGCTCAACATGAGCGATCCGAAGAACCTGACCGATTTTCTTACCTGGGGCATCAAAAACTATCCCGCCGAGCACTACATGGTGATCATTTCCGATCACGGCGAGGGCTGGCGCGGCGCCATGCAGGACGACAGCCACGAAGGGTGGATGTCGATTCCCGACTTGCGGCGCGCATTCGAGGCGGCCCAGGAGAAGACCGCAACGAAAATTGACATCGTCGGCTTCGACGCTTGCTCGATGGCTTCCACCGAGGTCGCGCACGAGCTGAAGGACGTGTGTGATTTCGTCATTGGCAGCGAGGACTACGAGGGCTCGTCTGGTTGGCCCTACAGTCGCATTTTCAACCCGGCGATGGTGGGCCGGCTGCGCAAGATGCACTCCTGGGCGGTGACCGTGGAGCCGCGCACGCTGGCCGTCGAGTGCGTGCGGCACGCGGCCGGAAATCCCGAGGAGCTGCCCACCATGTCCGCGATCGAGACCGCGAAAGTGCCCGCGCTGACGGCGTCGCTCGACGCGCTGGGCAAGGCCATCCTGGCGGACCCTTCGGCGGCGGCCGCCGTGGGCGAGCACGCCGACGCGTCGTTACCCTTCGATACGTTCCACGACGCCGGGGATTTCGTCGGGCGTCTGGCCGAGGATGAAGACCTTCCGGAGGGCATCCGCGGCGCCGCCGACGAGGTCCTCGGCGCGCTCGACCATGCGGTGATCGCCCAGACCCACGCTCCGGTCAACGAAGGGGCCACGGGCCTCACGCTCGAAGCGAGCACCCACGGCATTCCCGAGCGGTACGCCGATACTCGTTTCGCGCGCGAAACCTCGTGGCCCGAGGCGCTGCACGTCCTGCAACAAGACGCTTGAAAGCAATCATTTTCGATTTCGACGGGGTCATCCTCGACACCGAGACGCCTTCCTTTGAGTCGTGGTGCGCCCTGTACGAGGAGCGCGGCCTGACGCTGGCGCTTTCCGACTGGCACTGCGGGGTCGGCACGCGCGACGGCTTCGATCCGTTCGCGCCGTTCGATCCCGGCGAGCACGAGAAGATCCGCGCGCGGCGCATGCAGTGGGTGACCGCCCGCTTGCAGGGCGCCCGCCCGCGGCCCGGCATCGAACCGCTCATCAAAGCGGCGCACGGGCGCGGCATCCGCATGGGGGTGGCCTCCAGCAGCGGCTCGGCCTGGGTGGAGACCTGGCTCTTGAAACTGGGCTTCCGCGACTATTTCGAGTGCGTCTGCACGCGCGAGCGGGTCAAGCAGGTGAAACCGGACCCGGCCCTCTACCAGCTGGCGCTCTGCGACCTTGGCATCCACCCGGGCGACGCCATCGCCATCGAGGACTCCGCCCACGGCGCCGCCGCCGCCCTGGCCGCGGGGCTCCGCTGCTACGTGTTTCCGAATTCCGTCACGGCCTCCATGCGGTTTCCCGAGCAAGCCGTCCTCATTGACGCGCTTGACGGTGTGCTCACGGCGTAGACAACCATGCAGGGCAAGGGTAACCGCTCATTGCGAGGTAATATTACCACGCTGAGCGCGGTTACCTCATTTCACCCCTTGAGCTGCAATGCCACGTCCACGATCATGTCTTCCTGGCCACCCACCATGCGCCGTCGGCCTAACTCCACCAGCACGTCCCGGGCGTCCACGCCGAACTGGCGCGCGGCGCGCTCGGTGTGCAGCAGGAACGACGAATAGACGCCCGCGTAGCCAAGCATCAGCGCGTTGCCGTCGGTCTGCACCGGGCGCACCTGGAGCGGGCGCACGAGGCGGTCCGCCGCGTCCATCAGGGGATACAGCGCCACGCCGGTCTCGACTCCCATGCGATCGAGCACCGCGATGAGCACTTCCAGCGGACAGTTTCCGGCGCCCGCGCCCATTCCGGCCAGGGACGCGTCCACGCGGTCGGCGCCTTCCTGCACGGCGATGACCGTGTTGGCCACGCCCAGCGACAGATTATTGTGGTTGTGAAATCCGACCTGGCACGACAAGCCGTTCTTGAGCGCGCGAATGCGCTCGCGCGTCTCGTCCATCAACAGCGCGCCCGCCGAGTCCACCACGTACACGCAGTGCGCGCCGTACGACTCCATTTTACGCGCCTGGGCGAGCAATTCCGCGACCGGAATCATGTGCGCCATCATCAAGAATCCCACCACGTCGAAGCCCATCTCGCGCGCCGTCTCGATGTGCTGCGCCGCGATGTCCGCCTCGGTGCAGTGCGTGGCGATGCGGATGGTGTCCACGCCGGCGGCGCGCGCCATGCGCATGTCGTCGATGGTCCCGATGCCCGGCAGCAGCAGGGCGGCCAGCCGCGCGTGCTGCAATACCGCGCGCACCGCCTCGAGGTACTCGATCTCGGTGTGCGCGGAAAATCCGTAGTTGAACGAATTACCGTTGAGGCCGTCCCCGTGGGAAACCTCGATCAAGTCCACGCGCGCTTCGTCCAGGCAGCGCGCGATGGAAACCATTTGTTCCACGCTGTACTGGTGCGACAGAGCGTGCATCCCGTCGCGCAGGGTCACGTCGTTGACGATCATGCCGGCACCCTCTCCGCGAGGCGCTCGCCCACGCGCAGCGCGGCCGCCGTCATGATGTCGAGGTTTCCGGCATACTCCGGTAAATAATGTCCGGCTCCGCGCACTTCGAGCAGGCAGGTGATTTTCCAACCCTCCCGCGGCGGCTCGCCCGGCATGCGCGTGACCGTCTCCTCAAAAATAGGATCCTGTACCAGCCGATAGCCCGGCACGTATTTCGCGACGTCCGCCGCGACGCTTCGCACGGACGCCGTGACCGCCGCCACGTCGGCCAGTGGCCCGGCCAGCACGTACACCGTGTTGCGCATCAGGACCGGCGGTTCGGCCGGATTCAAGATGATGATCGCTTTTCCGCGCCGGGCGCCGCCGATGGTCTCCAGCCCGCGCGCGGTGGTCGCGGTAAATTCGTCGATGTTCGCGCGCGTCCCCGGCCCCGCCGAACGGCTGGCGATGGCCGACACGATCTCGGCATACGGCACGTCCACGCCGGTGCGCTTCACCGCCCACACCATGGGAATCGTGGCCTGCCCGCCGCAGGTGATCATGTTCACGTCGGGCGCGTTCGCGTGGGCGTCCAGGTTGACCACCGGAACGACCCCGGGGCCAAGCGCGGCCGGCGT
>VGFD01000029.1 GCA_016868975.1 Armatimonadota bacterium
CTCGGAGCAGATCCCCAGGCGTGCCCACATTCGAGATCACCACGTCGGCGCGGGCCTTGCGGGTTTCGTCATCCATCTGCGCGCCGATACGCTGCAGCGCCTGCGCTTCAGTGGCCCCGTCACGCGCCATCACGCGCTGCACCCGCAGCCCGGGCGGGGCATCCACAACCCACACTTCGTCGACGTCGTCCTCCCCACCGGCCTCCAGCAGCAAGGGCGCCATCAACACCGCCACCGGCGTCGGAGCGGCCTCCACCCGGCGAGACATTTCCCGCATGATCGGTGGATGCGTGATGGCATTGAGACGCGCCACCTGCTCCGGCTGCCCGAACACGCGCTCCGCAAGCAGCGGACGATTCAGGCTGCCGTCCCCGCGCAGCACGTCCGCGCCCCAGGCCGAGGCGATTTCCCGAAGAATCTCCGAGCCCGGCCCCATCAGCTCGCGCGACACGACGTCCGCGTCCACAATACTGGCGCCCAGAATTCGGAGGCGCTCCGCCACGGCGTTCTTTCCGCTGGCGATTCCTCCGGTCAGTCCGATTACGTACGCGCTCATTGTCTCCCAATTTCAGCCCTCAACGGCTGACGACTGACTGCCAAAAAAAAACGCCCAATTGCTGGGCGTTTTCGGCATCGCAGCGATGCCCTATGCGGTCGTGTGCTCCTCAGCGGGCGCCTCCTCAGCGGCGGGAGCCTCCTCAGCGGCGGGAGGAGCCTCCTCCACAACGGGAGCCTCCTCAGCGGCGGGAGCCTCCTCAGCGGCGGGAGCCTCCTCAGCGGCGGGAGCCTCCTCAGCAGCCGGCGGCGCTTCGGCAGCGGGCTCCTCAGCCATCGCCTCGGTCGCGTCCGTGGTCTGCTTCGCCGCCTCATCCTTAAGATGCTCGGCCACGCTGGTAATGCCACGCTCCTGGAACTTGTCCTTGAGCAGCTGCGCCATGGTGAACTGGCCGGTGCCGCGCTCGGTGCGATACTCGGCGGGCATGCCGCCCTGCGCCTGCTTGAGGGACAGTTCGATGCGCCGCATTTCCGGCTTCACCCGGGTGACGCGCACCTCAATTTCCTGGCCCTGCTGCACGACGTCCTCGATCCGGTTGACCCGCTCGTGCGACAATTCGCTGATCGGAATCAGACCCTCAACGCCCTCGGCCAGCTCCACGAACACGTAGTTCTTCACGAGCTTGGAAACCGTGCCCTTGACGTTGGTGCCTTCCTTGAACTGCTCGTCAATGGTGAGCCACGGATCGGGACGCGCCTGGCGCAGCGACAGTGAGATGCGCTCGCGCTTCTTGTCCACCTTGAGCACCAGCACGTCCACTTCTTCGTTGATCTTCACGACTTCGCTGGGGTGCTTGATGCGCCGGTAGGACAGCTCGGAGATGTGCACCAGGCCGTCCACGCCGCCCAGGTTGATGAACGCGCCAAACTGGGTGAGACGCGCCACCGTGCCGTTAATGATCTGGCCCTCGCTCAGATCCGACATGGTGGTGAGCTTCACCTTGGCGCGCTCCTCTTCAAGGGCCTTCTTGCGGGAAAGCACCACCTTGCGGCGGCCCCGATCGATCTCGATGACCTTGAGCTGGAGCGGATCGCCGACGTAGTCGCCGAGATCCTTCACCGGCCGCAAATCCACCTGGGACGCCGGCAGGAAGCCGCGCAGGCCGAGGTCGACGATGAGGCCGCCCTTCACCTGCTCGATGGCCGTGGCGGTGAGAGTCTCGCCGCTCTCGTGGGCGTCCATCACGCGCTTCCACGCCGACTCCAGGTCGGCACGCTTCTTGGACAGCAGCACGTTGCCTTCGCCATCGTCCATCTTGAGGACGACCACGTCGATCTCCTCACCTTCCTTCACCACCTCATTCGGGTCGGTGACGAAGCGGTGCGAGAGCTCCGAAATCTTGATGATGCCTTCCGACTTGAAGCCGATGTCAACCAGCACGCCTTCCTTGTCCACGCGCACGACGCGCCCGCGCACGAAGCGCCCGGGGGACAGGTTGCTCAAGGATTGCGCCAGGGCCTCGCCCATCGTCATTTCCTGCGTGGGCTCGCCCCCCTGGGCGACGGCTGTGTCCTCGGCCGCGGCAGGCGCTTGCGGCTCAGCGGCGACGGCCGCCTCTTGCGTGGTCGACTCCGGATGGGTTCCGGTGTTGCTATCCATATCCAGTGGTCCCCTTTCAACCGTACGGGCCACCCGCGGGGTCGTGGGCGGCACGCATCTTCAGTTCAATGCCCTTCGCCAGAAACGGGCGTCAAGATCATCCCAGATCTTACCCACGGCGCTTCACTCTCGCTGGCATCGCGGGCAGAACCAGGTCCTGGCGTCACTTGTGGTGGTGCAGCGAATCTGCGCGCGGCACACCTGACACGGCGCGCCTGTTTGTCCGTGCACGGTCAGAAACCTGCCGAAGGAACCGGATCGGCCCTCCACCAGCGCGAAATCCTCCGAGGAGACGCCCCCGAAGCGGGCCGCCTTCTGCAGCACTTCGAGGATCGCGTAGTAGAGATGGCGTACGTCGTCGGCCTTCAGGGCGGGGATGACGCGCGTCGGGCGCACTCTCGCGGCGAACAGGATCTCGTCTGCGTACAGACCACCAATGCCCGCGAGCAGTTCGTCGTCTACCAGAAGCGCATGCGTGGTTCGCTTCTTCCTGCTTAAGATCCTTTTGAAATTCGCCAGTGAAAAAGCGCTGCTGAGCGGCTCCACGCCTGGAGAGAGGACTTTTGAGTCGGAGTCCGACAGTGATGCGTGGATGATTCCGGCCGGCGCGCCATACCACAGGCGGCCCCGATCGGCGAATTCCAGCGCCAGCCGCAGGTCCGCCGGAGGCGTTCCAGTCCCGAACGCCAGGTACGCGACGCCTTGCACCGGCAGCGCGAGCCGTTCCGCGCCAACCTGCAGCACCAGCGTGCGGCCGTGACGGCCGACCCCGTGCAGCGTGCCGTTGAGCAGCCGATCCACGATCTCGGCGCGCGGCTTGCCGGGAAACAGGCGCGGCGTCACCACTTCGACCGCGCGGATGGTGGCGCCCACCACGTGCTCCTCCAGATGGCGCCGCACCCACTCGATCTCGGGAAGATCGAGGCGGGACCCACCGCGCGCGACCTCGACGCTCAAGCCGGGTGGACCGCCTCTCGAGCCCGCCAGGGCGACAAGTCAATGGAAGCAGGCCGTTCAAACATAGGTGGCGTCGGCTGTGCCGACCCGTTTCTCCAGATGCTTTACTTCGTTCCAGTCCAGGCCCACTTTCACGTCCACCTGGATAGGCACGCGCATCTGGATCGCGCTTTCCATGACCTGCTGCACCTTCGCGGCCACCTCGTCTGAGCGATCGCGCGGCACTTCAAAAACCAGCTCGTCGTGGACCTGCATGATCATGCGCGCCGCCAGATCGCCCGCGGTGATCATCCGATCGAGCCGCACCATGGCCAGCTTGATGAGATCCGCCGCGGAACCCTGGATGGGGGCGTTGATCGCCATCCGCTCGGCGGCCGCGCGAATCATGCGATTCTGGCTGCGCACGTCCGGCAGATAACGCCGGCGACCGAGCATGGTGGAGACGTACCCCTTGTCGACCGCCTCCCGAACGATCTGCTCGGTGAAACGGCGCACGCCCGCGAACGTGGACAGATATTGCTCGATAAACGCCTTTGCCTCGCGGCGGCTCACGTGGATGCGCGTGGACAGGCCCTCGGGCCCCATCCCGTACATGATGCCGAAATTCACTTCCTTCGCCTTACGGCGCATGTCGGTGGTGACCTGGGCCCGATCCACGTGGAAGATCTCCGCCGCGGTGGCCTGATGGACGTCGCCGCCTTCGGTGAAGACGCGCACCAGAGCCGGATCCTCCGACAGGTGCGCCATGATGCGCAGCTCGATCTGGGAATAATCCGCGCACAACAACAACATGTCCGCGCCCTCGGCGACAAATGCGCGTCGGATCCGCCTGCCCAGCTCGCTGCGAATCGGAATGTTCTGCATGTTGGGATCGCTCGACGACAGGCGCCCGGTGGCCGCCACCGTGGCGTTCCACGAGGAGTGCAGCCGCCCGCTGCGGGGATTGATGAGCCGTGGAAACGCTTCCACGTACGTCCCCTTTAATTTCGAAATTTCGCGGAACTCCATGATCGACTGGCAGACCGGATGCTCGACGGCCAGCTTCGTCAACATCTCCGCGTCGGTGGTGTAGGCGCCGGTTTTGGTCTTTTTTCCGCCGGGAATCTTCATGTCGTCAAACAGCACCTCGCCGAGCTGCTTGGGGCTGTTGATGTTGAATTCCCGGCTGGCCAGTCCCCAGATCTCACGCTGCTTCGCATCCAGCTCGCGTTCCATCTCGACGGCAAGCGCGCGCAGGTAGGGCACGTCCACTGCCACTCCGGCCCGCTCCATGCGGGCCAGCACCGGCGCGAGATCGGTTTCCAGCGCGAACAGCGGCTGGAGGTTTTCCTGCACGATGCGCTCGCCCAGAAAAATCCCCACGTCCAGGGTAGAGGCCGCCGTCTCGCCGGCAAAGTTGAGCAGCTCGTCCTTGCCCAGCGCGATCCAGGACAGCGCTTTCACGCCCTTGCCGAGCAGCGTCTCCGCTTCCGGGGGACGGCGCCGTCCATGCCGCAGGGCCACTGCGGCCAGCGATTTCTGGCTCTCGCCGGACTCCAGCAGGTACGAGGCGACGGCCACGTCGGCCAGGGCCCGATCACGCGGGAGTCGATCGAGGGACCATTCCACCATGGCGGCCTTCCAGTCGAACGACCATCCCGTGCGGCCATTCGCGCCGGCGATTTTGAGCACCCGCTCGGCCAGCGCCTCCGCCGAAATTCCCGACGAGGCGAACAATTCACCCTCTCGGGGCGCCTCCACCGGCATGGCGTACGCGGTGTGATCGTCGACCGCAATTCCCAGCGCGACAGTCGCACCGTTTTCCCGCACCCACGAAAATCCCAGCGCGGGCGCCGCGGCCAGGACCGGCATCGCGGCGTCGAGCCCGGCTTCATCCTCCACCACGTGCAACACCAGGGGCAGCACCTCGGCGGGGGGAGGGGGCGGCGTGTCATCGTCCTCAAGCTTCAAGCGCCCGATGATCCCGAAAAATTCCAGGCGCCGCAAAAGTTCGGTGGCGCCGCGCGGCACGCTCTGCCAGGCGCACTCGCTCCAATCCACGTCCAGATCCACCTCGGTGTTGATGGTGGCCAGGGATTTGTATTTTTTCACGTCCTCGACCACCGCCGCGATTTTCTCGCGCCAGCGGGGAGGCACGTCGTCCAGCCGCTCCAGCAAGCCTTCCAGGCTGCCGAATTCCTGAATCAATTTGGAGGCGGTGCCCTTGCCAATCCCCGCGACGCCGGGAATATTGTCCGAGGAGTCACCGGCCAGCGCCTTGTAGTCTGGAATTTTGTCCGGCGAAAATCCGTAGCGGTCCCAGACCGCCTTCTCGTCGTAGCGCACGGTCTCCGCCACGCCGCGGATGGTCGCCATGACGCGCACGCGCGGACCGACGAGCTGCAGCATGTCGAGGTCGCCGCTCACGATCACCACCTCATAGCCGAGCGCTTCCGCGCGGCGGGCCAGCGTTCCGATGCAGTCGTCGGCCTCCTGGCCGGGCGCGGTGAAAATCGGAATTCCGAACGCGCGCACAACCTCCTCAATGACCGGCAATTGCGCGCCCAGCCCCTCGGGCATCTTGTCGCGGCCGGCCTTGTACTCGGCAAACGACTCCAGGCGCAGCGTGGGGAGGCCGCGATCAAACGACAGGATGAGAAAATCCGGCGCCTCCACTTCCACCGTCTTGAGCAGCATGTTGGTGAAGCCGAGCACGCCGTTGACTGGCTCGCCGCTCTTGGTGTGCAGCGGAGGAAGGGCGTAGAAGGCGCGGTAGGCGAGGCTGTGCCCGTCCATCAGGACGACGCGCCTGGTGTCACTGTTTGCCGGCATAGGCGAGGCTCTTTCGAAGGCGTTTTCAAGATTCCTTTGCCGCGTGCTTTACTTAGGGAAGGGGTCGCGTGATAACCCATCGTGACGCGCGACACCCGAGGTCAGTTGATGTCCCTGCAGCCGGAGCTACTTGTGTCGCGCGCCACTGAGGAAGGTGTGGGATTGTGAGCGTGTGGGGGAAGTTGTGTGAGGGCGCGCGGAACCTGCTCGGTGGAGGCCGGACCTCCCGACGGGCCCGCCGATCCGAACGAGTGCGCCGCATCCGCGAGAGCTATGCTTGCGCCAACGTGCAGACCGCCGATCTGCTCTCCACCAGCAGCGCCTTCGAATCTGGCGTCATCCGCGAGATGCGCCGCCTGACCAGCGTGGAGAACGCGCCCTTCAACCTTCCCCCCGAAGTCGCCGGAGCGGACCCTTCCGCGGCGCAGTCACTCTCGGTCCGCGAGTTCGAGAATCTTCCGATGGTGCAGCCGGCTGGCCTGGACGTCCTCCCCGCCGACGTGCTGCGCTACTTTGACGCCGTGGGCATCATGCCCATCGTGGGCCCCAACGATCCCGCCCTCCGCCAGAAGCTTGCGAACCCCACCCAGTACGGGTGGCGCTCCAGAGTGCGCCGCACGTTAACGACCAGCGGCACCTCGAACGCCGCCCTCTCGAGCCTTCAGATGTGGCACCTGGAAGCCCCTCACGAGGCCGGCGCGCGGGTTGGCCAGAACGTGATTCTGGCGGACGACGGCGACGTGTTCGTGGAGACGGCCGGTCCCTGGGGCACCACCTGGATGCATTGCTCTGCGTCCGGCATAGTCTCGTCGCGCGAGCACCGGGTCGCCCAGGTCCGCATGCCGGCCCAGCGTCCCCGCGCGCACGGCGGCGTGTCACGGCTCGCACGCCTGTCGGCCTGAGCCGGACCGCGCCACAACAGGAGAAATCGCGCCGCTATCGAATGATTTTTGCGCCGGGACTTGATTTCCCGGCGCAACTTACCCTTTTGGTGGAGGGAGGGAGGCGCGCGTGGAAGCCCGCGGAGATTTCAACGAGCATCGAGTCAGCAACGTAGTTGAATTGTCTTCCAGCACCGGCGTCCGTATGCGCGCTTCCGACCAGGGGGAGGACGCGGGGCACGTGCAGGACCGCCGCGCGCTCGGCTCCCTTTTCTTGATCGGCGGCGCCGAGGACAAGAGCGGCAAGGGCGTCGTGCTGCGTCGCTTCATGGAGTTGTGCGGCGGCGAGTCGGCCAGCATCGGCGTGCTCGGAACCGCCAGCGCCAACGGGCAGTATTCCGCCGACGCGTACGTGGATCTCTTCCGCCGCATGGGCGCGAAAGACGCCTTCGCCATGCCCATCGCTTCCCGCAGCGACGCCTACAATCCCAAGTACATCCGCTTCATGCAGCAGTTGAGCGGGGCGTTCTTTACCGGCGGCAACCAGCTCGCGCTGACCAGCGCCATCGGCGGCACCAGCCTGTCCCAGGCGCTGTTCGACATGTACGCGCGCGGCGGCGTGGTGGCCGGGACCAGCGCGGGCGCGTCCGCGGTGTGCCGCCACATGATCATGGCCGGCAAGACGGGAACCGCGCCCCGCAAGGGGATGGTGAGCATCGCGGCCGGCCTGGGCCTGCTCAAGAACGTGATCATCGATCAGCATTTCTCGGCGCGCCACCGCATCGGACGCCTGCTCACCGTGGTCGCGCACAATCCCTTCCTGCTCGGGGTGGGGATTGACGAGGACACGGCCGCGCTGATCGACGCGAACCACATGATGCACGTCGTGGGCCGCGGCTCGGTCACCGTGGTGGACGGCAGCGAGATGTCCTACTCGAACGTCCCCTGGGTGGAAAAGGGCAACGTGCCTCTGTGCATCTACAACGTGCGCATGAACGTCCTCATCGACGGCTGCACGTACGACGTGATGCGCCGCCACCCGGTTCGCACGCCGCCCGCGCCGGGGTAGGTGCTGCCCCGCCGCCCGCGTTTGCTTAAGAAGCGCCATGATCCCCCCTGAGGAAGGGTTCCGGACCCTCACCGCGCAACTGTAGGCGCCGAAATCCTACCAGGGGGGCGCCTTTAAATGGCCCTGAACGCCCAGACCCGCAGTCCCCGGAACTTTGAGCGGGGACTCGACATTCGCAAGATCCGCACCTACCACGGCCCGAACCTCTGGGCCTACAAGCCGCTGATTCACATGATCCTCGACCTGGGCGAGTTCGAGCAGTTTCCCTCCGACAGCCTGGAGGGGTTCACCGATCGCCTGGTCGGAATGGTCCCCACGCTGGAAGAGCACAAGTGCTCGGTGGGCCGCGCCGGCGGTTTCATCCAGCGCCTGCAGGAAGGCACCTGGATGGGACACATTGTCGAGCACGTGGCCCTCGAGCTGCAGTGCCTGGCGGGCAACATGGTCAAGTTCGGCAAGACTCGCTCCACCGACGAGGTGGGCGTCTACAACGTGGTGTACGAGTTCCTGGAGGAGAGCGTTGGCATCGAAGCCGGCCGTGTGGCGGTCGAGCTTTGCCAGGCCCTGGCCGAGGGGCGCGACTATCCGTTGCGCGAGAAGCAGATCCGCCTCGCGGAGATGGTCGAGGAACTGGCCTACGGCCCCAGCACCATGTCGATTCTGGTCGAGGCACGCAAGCGCACCATCCCGGTCATTCGCTTGAACGAGGCCAACCTCGTGCAGCTCGGCTACGGGCGCTACCAGCAGCGCATCCAGGCCACGACAACCTCGCTGACCCGCATGATCGCGGTGGACATTGCCTGCGACAAGAACCTCACGAAGAAACTGCTGTCGGATATTGGCATTCCGGTGCCCGGCGGCGCGCTCCTGCAAGAGAAGGAAGCGGCGGTGGCCGAGGCCGAGACCATCGGCTATCCGGTGGTGGTGAAGCCGCTGGACTACAGCCACGGGCGCGGCATCTCGCTGAATTTGCAGAATCGCGAGCAATTGGAAATTGCCTTTGACAACGCGCAGCGCTTCACGCGCGGCGTGATCGTCGAGAAATTCCTGAGCGGCCGTGATTTTCGCATTCTCGTCGTGAACGGCGAGGTGATTGCGGTCGCCGAGCGCGTGCCGGCCCACGTTACCGGCAACGGCCGCGACAGCGTTACAAAATTGATCGAGGACACCAACGCCGATCCCCGCCGCGGCGTGGGGCACGAGAAGGTGCTCACCCAGATCAAGGTGGATGATCACACACGCCGGCTGCTCGGCGAGCAGGGCCTGTCCATGGAATCCGTGCCGGCCGAAGGCCGCATGGTGCTTTTGAAAGCCACCGCAAATATCAGCACCGGCGGCACCGCCATCGACCGCACCGACGTGATCCATTTCTCGAATATTGAGATGGCGCAACGCGCCGCCCGCGTGATCGGACTCGACATCGCCGGCATCGACGTGATCTGCGAGGACATCTCGCGGCCCATCTGGGAGACCGGCGGCGCGATCATCGAGGTGAACGCGGCGCCCGGCTTCCGCATGCACGTGGCGCCTTCGGAGGGCAAGCCGCGCGACGTGGCGGGCCCGGTGGTGGACATGCTGTTTCCGCCCCTGTCGCGATTCCGGGTGCCCATCGCCAGCATTACCGGTACCAACGGCAAGACGACCACGGCGCGCATGTGCGCTCACATCCTGAAAATGAACGGACACAAGGTCGGCCTCACCACGACCGACGGCATCTACATCGACGGCAGCCTGATTCGAAAAGGCGACATGACCGGGCCCTGGAGCGCGCGCATGGTGCTGAAGGATCCGGGCATTGACTTCGCGGTGCTGGAAACGGCGCGCGGTGGGATCTTGAGAGCCGGGCTGGGCTTCGACCGCTGCGACGTGGGCGCCGTGCTCAACGTGTCCGACGATCACCTGGGACTGGGCGGCGTGAACACGCTCGACGAGCTGGCCCACGTGAAGTCGCTGATCGTCGAAGTCGTGAAGCCCGGCGGCTGGGGCGTGCTGAACGCCCAGGACGAGCGATGCGTCGCCATGGCTTCGAAATGCGATGGAAAACTTGCCTATTTCTCGCTGGATTCGAACAACGCGCTGCTCGCCGAGCACCTGGAAACCGGCGGACTGGGCGCCACATGCGAGCATGGGACGATTATCATCCGTGACGGCCCGAAGCGGATTCCGGTGGTGGACTGCGTGGACATTCCCGCAACCTACGGCGGCATGGCGGAAGCGAACGTGAAGAACGCGCTGGCCGCCACGCTGATCTGCCACGTGTCCGGAGTGGGGCTCGACGACATCCGCCAGGGCCTGAAAACCTTCGACGCGTCGTACCATCTCACGCCGGGCCGCCTGAACTTGATGGATATCCGCGATTTCCGCGTGCTGATGGACTACGCGCACAATATCGCGGCGTTCGAGGAGATGGCGCGCTTCGTCGGCGCGTTCTACAAGAACCGCTGCATCGGCGTGGTGACCGCGCCCGGCGACCGGCAGGACCGCAACCTGGAAATCATGGGAGAAATCGCCGGACGCACCTTTGACGTGGTGGTTTTCAAGGAGGACGACGATCGCCGCGGGCGGGCGCCCGGCGAGATTGCCGGCCTGATGGCCGCCGGGGCGCGCCAGGCGCGGGGCAGTGACGAGAACGTGCACGTGGTGCTGACCGAGCCGGAGGCGGTGCAGCGCGGCCTGGAAATGGCGCGGCGCGACGATCTCGTGGTGATCCTGGCGGACGACCTGACGCGCACCTGGGACCAGGTGACCAAATTCCGGCAGAGCCTGATCGGACACTGAGGCATTTCCGCACGGGCCTGTTGCTGGCGGCCTGGCTGCTGTTCTCTGGGACAGCGGTTAGCGCCGAGCTGTCCGCCACGGATCGGCTGCGGATTTTTCACAAGGCCGAGCGTTGGGCGCGCTTTACCGAGCTACCGACCAGCCCCTTCTTGCGCGCAGTGTTTCCGGAATTGCCGCGCTGGGTGGAAGTCTCCGTCGCGGAAGGCCCCTCGATTTCGTCAGCCGAGCCGGTGCACGCTCGTGTGACCTCGTACGGGGACACGTCGGTGGCGCTGGTCGGGAGCGCCGCATGCGCGATGGCGCTCGACTTCACGACGCCGAGCGGGGTGACGCGCGCCCGCTTCACGCTGCGGTTCTGCAAGGTGCGCACCCAGGAGGAAGGGGAGAAGGCGCAGGTCGGCTGGATGCTGGCGGACGTTTCGGCGGTTGGCACGCCGGAGCGCGTGGCCGACGCGCGCGGCCAGCGTACGATTGAAACGCGGGACTTCTATGCGCTGGCCGGCGTGTCGGGAGGACCGCTGCGCGTGATGCGGTTGGGGACCGGACCGAACGTCACGCTGCTGCTGGCGGCGATTCACGGAGACGAGCGCAACACGGCACCCCTGCTCCATTCGCTGGTGGCGCGGCTGGGGTCGGACCCCGCGGTGTACGAAGGGTGTACGGTGGTGATTATCCCGGTGATGAACCCGGAGGGTTGGGCCCGCAACCGACGCTCGAACGTGCAGGGAATCGATGCGAACCGCAATTTTCCGCATGGATATCGGCCGGATAATCCGGCGCGAAAACCGGGCAACCAGTTTTATCGCGGCGAAAAGCCGATGCAAACGCCGGAGTCGCTCGCCCTGGTGCACTTGATTGAGTCGTATCGGCCGGACAAAATCGTGTCGGTACACGCGCCGTTCGACCTGATCAATTACGACGGTCCGGCGGCGATGCTGGCGGAAGCGATGTCGGCGGCCAGCGGCCAGGGCATCGCGCCAAACCTGGGCTACCCGACGCCAGGCTCGCTGGGGACCTACGCGGGGCTGTATCTGGGGATACCGATCGTCACGCTCGAATTACCCGACGGCGCGGCGGACGAATGGCCACGGCAGGAGAAGGCGTTGCTGGAGGTTATTCGATTCCGGGCGCGGTGAGATCCTTGGGGGGTCGCACGTCTGCCGACCGAGGTGGGTTACTTTTCCACGTTGGCGGGCGGCGGCACCAGCGCCAGGGTGAATGAGAATTTCGTGCCCTTGCCCTGCTCGCTCTCCACCCAGATCTTGCCGCCGTGGGACTCGACGATCGACTGCACGATGGCCAGGCCCAGGCCCGTGCCGGCCGGCGCTCTCCTCTCCGGCAAGTCCACGTGGTAGAAGCGCTCGAAAATGCGGCCGAGGTGCTCCGCCGCAATGCCGTGCCCCGTATCGCTGACCTCGCACAGCACGTGGCCATCCTGCGGGGTCACGCGGATGGTGATGCCGCCCGTCTCGGTGAATTTCAGCGCGTTGCCCAACAGGTTGTAGAACACCCGCACGATCATGCCCCGGTCGGCGTGCAGTTTGACGTCCTCGAGGACCGACGCCTCCAGCGTGATGCCTTTCTTGCGGGCCGCGAGCTTGAAGTTGGAGACCACCTCGTCCACGATGTCCCCCAGCCGCATCTCCTGGAGATTCGGGCCGAGCAGCACGCCTTTCGTGGAATCAATACGCGACAGCGACAGCAGGTTTTCGATCAATTCCTTCAAGTGATCGGTCTGGTTGTCGATGGTCTCCAGCGTGTCGTGGGTAAACGCATCCAACTGCCGCTTCAAGAGAACGAATAAATACCCCTTGATAATCGTCAGCGGGGTGCGCAATTCGTGGGCCACCACCGACAGGAAATCCGACTTGATGGCGTCCATCTTGCGGAGGTCCTGGTTTGTCCGCCGAATCTCCTCGAACATGCTGGCGTTGCGGATGGCGGTGGCCAGGTGGTCCGCCATTTCCTGCAAAATTTCCATGTGGTCAAGGTGAAACGCATTGGGCCGCTTGCTGGCAAGATTCAAAGTGGCCACCGTCTTGCCTTCGACGATGAGCGGCACCACCAGCATGCTGCGCATGCCCGTGGCGTACAGGTGCTTCTCCAGATCAGACATCGAAGCTGAAAGATCGTCCACCAGCACCGGCTGGCGCGTGCGCGCCGATTGATCGACCACGCTCTCCTGCAGGGGATAGATCTGCGTCGGATAGGACGACTCATCGTCCGCATAGCTCATCACCGGCAGGCGCATGATCTTGCGCTGGCGCTCGATAATCGCCAAACTCGTCCAGTCGACCGGGACGATGTGCCGCGTGCTGCGCGCCACGATGGAGAAAATCGACGATACTTCCTGCGCCGCGTTGATGCCCTCGGTAATGTCCGAAATGGCCTTCAAGCGCTCGGCGCGCACCTTCACTTCCTGGTACAAACGCGCATTCTGCACGAAAATCGCCGCCTGGCGGGCAATCCCGTCCATCAGGTCGCGCGTGCGGTCGGTGACCGTGGGACGCTCGCGGAACAGCACCAGCAGCCAGCCCAGCAGCGGGCCCTGGGACACCAGCGGCCACGCCACCATCGCCCGGGCCGATACGGTCATCGCCAGCAGCCGCTCCCACGGTCCCAGCACCGCCTCGTCGACGTCCTCCAACAAACGCAGGCCGTCGCCGGACATCACGACTTCGCTCTGCAAATCGATCTCCGCGTTGGCCAGCAGGCGCACGCCCTCCGCGTCCACGCCGTGGCTGGCCATCAGGTCCATCGAGCGCCCGCGCGGCGCCGTCAAGGCCACCACGCATGCGTCCCCGCTCAGACAGCGCGCGGCCAGCTCGCAAAAATCCTCCAGGCCGCGGGCCAGGTCCAGCGACGAGGCGGCGATGCGCGCGGCCTCCAGCAGCAGCGCCTTTTCCTGCGCCTGCTGCTTCTCATCGGCCAGCAATTGCGCGTTCACGATGGTCACCGCCGCCTGATTGGCCAGGGCTTGCAGCAGGCGATACTCGTCGTCGCGGAAGGTGTCGCCCACGCGGCGCAGCACCACCAGCGCAAGGCCCAGCACGCGATTCTGGTAGACCAGCGGAATCAGGGAGGCCGCCGCGCAGGTGCGGCTGTTCGCAAGCTGCACGATGGCGTCGCCCTCGTTCTCGGTATCCAGGGGCAACGCCTGACCCAGCTGCAAAACCTGTCGCGCGGACGGCGAATTGTCCAGCCGCGGCCGTTCGACCGGGGCCAGCGGCCGTCGCACCGCCTCGCCGCGTCCCCCGCTGCCACCGCGGTCAAGCTCCTGACGGGTGGCCGTTTCCAGGCTGGCGCCGGCTTCCCAGGTGGCCTGCGCGTGCAGGTGGAACGCATCACCCTCGCGGAGCAGCAGGCCGCACCATGCGTCCCCGACCACCCGTGCCATCTGCGCCGAGAGCACCGCCAGCAGGTCGGACAGATCGTGGACGCCCGCCATGGCGTCGCTGCCCTGCAACAAAATTTCCTTTTCGCGCAGCCGCTCGCGCAGGCTCGTGTAGAGACGCGCATTTTCGATCGCAAGACTGGCCGGAGTCGCCAGCTGGGTGAGCGCGACGACTTCTTCCGGATCAAAATCGCGGGCGTCCCAGCACGCCGCGGTCAGGGTCCCGATCACCTTCTCACGGAAAAGCAGCGGCACCCCCACCACCGAGGCCGGCATTGGCGCCGAGCGGCCTCGCGAGCGCGGAAAGTGTGGGAACGTGCTGGTGTCGGGGATGATCATGGGCGCCACGCTCTGTACTACAAGGCGCTCGAGGATGCCGGTCCAGGGCGGCGGCCCCTCCGCGCGGCCGCTGGAAGGTGGCGGCGGCGGGGTTCCCTTGCGCGGACGCAAGGGCAAGATCCGCGCGCCCTGAGCGGTTTCCGGGCCACGCCCGCTCGACCAGCGCGCGTTCAGTGCAAGCTCGGAGGTCTCTTCGTCGACCAGCATCACGTAGCAGTCGTCGAGCTCGAGAATCTCACCGACGTTCTGCACGATATGGTTGAGAACGTAGTCGGCGTCCAGCGAGAGAACGTACCCCAGCGCCGTGTCGTACAGCTTGTGAATGCGCCGCAAGCGCCTGCGGATGACCCTCGAACTGTCGGTGGTCTTGATGGCGGGCCTTCCTAAAAAAGAGGGCTAGTACTTGATTTTCAGGATCAGCTCGATGCTGTGGATCAGATCCTGGGGCTCGAAGGGCTTCGTGATGTAATAATTCGCGCCCATGCTGTACCCCTTCATCAAGTCCTTGTCCTCGGTCTTCGCCGTCACGATGATGACCGGCAGTGTGGAGGTGGCCGCATTCTCGCGCATCTGCTTGAGGATCGAGAAGCCGTCGACGTTCGGCATCATGATGTCCAGGATGACGAGGTCGTAGGTGTTGTTCTGCAGCTTGTCGAGCGCCTCGTTGCCCTCAACCGCCTCGTCGATGTTGATGTCGTCACGACGGATGAGGATGTGCAGCAGCTTGCGGATGTGCTGGTCGTCTTCCACTATGAGAATTTTCTTCAAGCCGCCAATCCTCCTTCCCCACCATTCGGGGGATTTGCGGGGGCCTATTCTCTCAGGTCCTATTGAATCCTCCACGTCCCCCTTGAAGGCCGTTCAAAGCTGGGCGCGGATGCGGGCCACCGTTTCCTCCGCCCAGGTACGCGACGGAGACTCCGCCACCACGCGCAGGACAGGCTCGGTGTTGGAGGGCCGCACCGCCACCCAGGAGCGGTCCGCAAAGCGGATGCGGAGCCCGTCCGCGCGGGAGATCTCCCCGTCCGGGAACTGGCCGGCCAGGGTCTCCAGGAAGGCGTCCACCGGTCCGGAGAGCGGCACCTTCACCTTGATCAGGTGAAACTCCGGCAACGCGGACACCAGTCCGCGCAGCGTCTGGCGGTGGCGCGCCATGTGGTCGAGGATGACCGCCGCGGCCACCACGCTGTCCCGCCCCAACAACAGCTGCGGAATGATGAGCCCGCCATTGCCCTCGCCGCCGAAAGCCACCCGCCCCTCCCCGACCAGCCGGGCCAGCGCGCGGGACAGGTTGATCTCGCCCACCGGCGTCTCCACGAGCTCGCCGCCGTGGCGCTCCACCAGGACGTCCACCACGCAGGTCGTGGAGAGGTTCTTCACCACCGCCGGGCGCCGCCCGGCATTTTTCTCCAGCAGGTCCTGGACGGCCAGCGCCAGCGTGTAGTCCTCGCCGATGGGATGGCCGCTGTCGTCGACCAGCGCGAGACGGTCCCCGTCGAGATCCTGCGCCAGGCCCAGGTCGCAGCCCCGCTCGCGCACCGCGGCGGCGAGCCCGCCGAGGTTCTCCGGCGAGGGCTCCGAGTCGCGGGCCACGTGGACCTCCTCCACCCGACATCCCAGCCGCTCCAGCAGGCGCAGCAGGGGCCGCGCGCCGGCGCCGCCTCCGGTGTCCACGCCCACGTGGAAGGCGCGGGCGCGGACCCGCTCGGCATCGACGAGCGCCATGGCCTCGTCGACGTGCATGTCGATGGCCCGCTCGCCATCCTCGGTCACCTCAGGCAGGGGGGTGGCAGCGGCGAGGTCGGACGGGTCTCCCACCTCCTGGTACAGGTCGAAGAGCCGCCGGGTCTGCGCGCCGTCCAGCACGGTATTCTCCGGCCCGAGAAAGAACTTGAACCCGTTCCACTGGGCGGGATTGTGGCTGGCGGTCACCACCACCGCCCCGCCCGCCGCGAAGGGCCGCATGGCGAACTGCACGGTGGGCGTCCCCATCACGCCCAGGTCGCGGATGTCGGGCACGGCCGGCCGCATCGCCGCCAGCAACGCGGCCTCCAGGGCGGGCCCGGAGGCGCGGGTGTCACGGGCCAGGAGTACCGGGCCCTGGGTCGCGCGCTCGGCCATCAGTCGGACGAACGCGGCGCCAAACCGCCACGCCACGGTTTCATTGAGCGACTCGCCCACGATGCCGCGGACGCCGGAGTAACTGACCTTCAAAGGTGCCATGTCATCAGTGATTACCTTCCCGTCGGTAAAATCCCCGCATTCCCCCCCGGCGTAAAAGGAGAGTGCCCGACGCGGGCGAAGACGCACGCCATTGGGGCATATCCACCTTGGGGGCACGCGCGGCGCCGCGCCGCTGTTACGCCACTTTGATGATCGGGTTGGAGGGACCATCCTCGTGTTGACCAAGCCGGGCACCACCACGCACAACGAGATTCTGGAGCAACCGCAGGCCTGGAACGACGTCCTCGCGGTGCTGGACGAGAAACGCGCGGAGCTGGGCGCGTGGATGAAGGCGGAGAACTTCGGGCAGGTCCTCCTGGTGGGCTGCGGATCGTCGTACCACGCCGGGCTCACCGCCGCGCGCACCTTTCACGGCATCGCCGGGGTGAACGGCATCGCGCTGCCCGCGTCTGAGGTGCTGTACGCGCAGCGCCCGCCCTACGACATCCGCATCAAGACGCTGCTCATCGCGGTGTCCCGCTCGGGCGAAACCTCCGAGACGGTGTGGGCCGTGGAGAAGCTCAAGCGCATCGACGGGCGTCTCAAGATCCTCGCCGTCACCTGCAAGGAGAATTCCGAGCTGCAGGGCCTCGCCCACCAGACGCTGGTATTTCCAAAGCTGCACGAGGAGAGCGTGATCTCCACGCGCTCCTACACCGGCTCGCTGCTCGCGCTGCAGGTGCTGGCCGCCTGGCTGTCCGCGAACGACGCCTTCCTCGCCGAGCTGAAAAAAATCCCCGAGCTGACCGACGTCAAGAAGCACACCACCGAAGTGCAGAAGGCGGTCGCGCTCAAGCCGCAGCACGTGACCTTCCTGGGGAACGGGGCCTGCTACGGGCTGGCCGCGGCCTCCTCGCTGCTGGTGCGCGAAATGGCCGGGATGCCGTCGGACTACATGCACCTCCTGGAGTTCCGCCACGGCCCGCAGGCGGCCGTGCTGCCCAACCACATGATCGTGGCCTTCCTGTCGGACACGCTGCGCAAGGCGGAGGAGGACATGGTTCGGGAGATTGCGGTGATGCGCGGTCCCCGCATGGTGATCTGCTCGGAGGCGGACAACAAGACGAAGATGGGCACCGAGTTCGTGTTCGAGCTGGGCCACGACCTGTCCGAGCTGGCGCGGCCGGTGCGCGAGGTGACCATCGTGCAGCTTCTTGGGTTCTATCTCGCGATCCAGCGGGGGCACAACCCGGATCGTCCCAAGCACGTGCAGGCGCTGATCAAGCTGAAGGAAAAAATCGGCTGACATGCACTGTCCCAGGTGCGACCAGTCCTTCTCCGATTTCCAGAGCATCTGTCCGAACTGCTTTGCGGAGCTGGTGGCCGGGGAAGGACGCACGCGCCCGTCGGACAGCGCCGCGGTGGCATGGCCCAGCATGGCGGAGTTCTCCACACTGGAGATGCCGCGCATCACGCTCGACGCGATGTCCGCGGTGAACTCGCTGGATGCCGAGGCCGACCGCGCGGTCGCCGACCTGGCGCGCGACGCCGCCGAAGGTTACGCGGAGGCGGCGGTGGCCCACGTCCCCGACCGCAACATGCGCGACATGGCGCGGGAGCGCCTCGACAACGTCGCGAATCGGCTTGAGGAGCGCCTCCCCGAGGGCCTGCGGGGGATGGCGCACGAGCGCTTGCAGCAGACGGTGGAGCAGCTCGCGGGGATGGTGCCCGACGAAAACGCGCGCGAGTATGTGCAGCAGCACGCCCTGGAGCAGGCGGGCCGGCTCCCCCGCGAAACCCCGCGCGAGATGGCCCAGCAGGCCCAGGAGTGGGCCGAGCGGCAGGCCGAGAACGCACAGTTCTGGGGCGAAAAGAAGGCCCAGCAGGCGGCGCAGCGAGCCGAGCGGCGGTCCCAGGCGCAGCAGCAGGCCCAGCAAGCCGGCTACCAGCGGCCGCCGAACGCGCGCTCGCCGCAGGAGATCGCGCCGAATTTCGACGTCTGGTACAAGGCCACGCAGACCACTGAGAGCCAGCCGGCGGCGACCGAGACCAGTGGGAACGTCGGGTGCCTGAACGTGATCATGGCGGTAATTTCCCTGGTCGTGCCCGGCCTGGGACAGATCATCGTGGGCCCGCGCGGCTTCGGCGTCTTCCTGTTTTTCGTGTGGGTCTTCGCGCACGGCGCGAAGGCCGAGGGTTTTGCGACCATCGTGGCCATCGTCGCCGCGGTCACCGCCCTGGTCGGCTTCGGGCGCAGCAAATAGAGTGGCCCCGCGTCCTCCGGTCGTGCTCCTGGTGGATACCGCCGCGCACGACACCGCCGAAGTCGCGCGCGCGATGGCCGGCGCCGGCCTGCACGTATTCTGGACGGCGGCCTCTGAAGTGGGTTTGCGGCTCTCCCGAGAGTATTTCTTCGACGTAGTGCTGGTCGACGTCGGCGTCGACGAGGATCCCCGCGGGCTTGCCGAGGCGCTGGCCCGCGACGGCCACCGCTGCGTGGTGCTCACCGCCGACAGCCAGGGCTGGCCGCCCCTGGCCGGCCAGTGGGGGCGCGCGGTGGAAGGGGCGCTGCGGCGCCCGCTGGACGTGCCACGCCTGGCCCGGCTGGCGGAGCGGCTGGCCAGGACGGGGGACGTGGATGCGTTTCGCAGGGGGCTTGATCTCGCCCGGCCAGGGTAAATCAGGGGCTGGGTAGAACGATCCTGAATCAACTCTCTGGAAAGGAGAGACCACAATGGCAACCACAACGAAGGTCGTGATCTTCGGAAAGGCCCATTGACCCTACACCACCGCGGCCCGTGAGGATTTCGCGAAACGTGGAGTGGACGTCGAGTACGTCGACGTGAAGAAATCGGACGCCGAACTGAAGCGCATGCTGGACCTGAGCGGCGGACGTCGAGAGGTGCCGGTCATCGTCGAAGCCGGCAGGGTGACCGTCGGATTCGGAGGCACCTGAGGGGTCTGAGCACTGCCGGCAGTTGGCCGGCCTCGAACGAAGGCTCGCGCGCGCCGCGGGCTTTTTTCATGCACGAGGATCCGCCTGCCGCGAAACCGAACACCGAGGCCGCATGACGGCCGTATCCGCACCCAGCCGCACGGGATTTTCCGAGAAGGTCTTCCGCGACCCGGTCTACGGGAATATCTCGGTTTTCAGCCCGGCGGTGATGGAGATCATCGATTCCCCGGAGTTCCAGCGCCTGCGCCGCATCAACCAGCTGGGGATGTGCCACACCGTGTACCACGGCGCCGAGCACTCCCGCTTTCAGCACTCGCTGGGCGCCATGTGGTTGATGCACCGGGTGCTGCGCAACTGGGACGACAGCCGCAAGATCGACATGTCCCCCGAGGTGCGCCTCGCCGCCACGCTGGCCGCGCTGCTCCACGACGTGGGCCACGGTCCGTTCTCCCACGCGCTGGAAAACGTGTTCACCCATTTTCACCACGAGGAGATCGGCAAGCGCATCGTGTCCGAGCGCTTGCGCCCGATCCTCGAGCGCCACGGAGTCGACACCGATCTGATTCTGGGCATCATGCGCGGCAACGCCGGCATGCCGTTCCTCACCGAATTGATCGCCAGCCAGGTGGACGTGGACCGCATGGACTACCTGCTGCGCGACTCCCTGTATGCCGGCGTGCGCTACGGATATTACGACATCGACCGCATGATCTACGCGCTCACGCCGATTCCGGACGCAACCGGCTACGTGCTGGCGCTTGATCCCAAGGGAATCCACGTCGCCGAAGAATACCTGTTCTCGCGGTATTCCATGTACTGGCAGGTGTATTTCCACAAGACCACGCGCTCCTGCGAGATTGCCCTGCGCGCGGTGCTGGCGCGGGCCCGCGACCTGTTCGCCAGCCGCCCGGAGGCGCTCTATATCCCGCCCAATCTGGGGTTCGTCTTCGAGCCGCCGCTCTCCGGGCGTTCCGGCGCGAAGTCGAAACAGGAGTGGCTGGAGAATTTCATCCAGATCGACGACACCGATTTTTATCACGCCATCAAATTGTGGCGAAAATCCGACGACGCCATCCTGGCCGATCTGGCGGACCGCTTCATCAACCGGCGGCTTTTGAAGACCATCCCGGCGCCTCGGGAAAGCGGCCGCCGGGCGGCCATCCGAGATCTGGTGGCGGCCCGCATGGGCGCTGAGGCAGCTCGCTATTATTATCACCTGGATCGCCCCAGCGACAGTGCCTACGACTACTACGGGCCGGGAAAAACCGCCATCCGCGTGGTAACCCGCTGGCATGACGACGGCAC
>VGFD01000030.1 GCA_016868975.1 Armatimonadota bacterium
GTGTCCCAGGGCGCCTTTTCGTCGTACTTGCGGGCTTCGGCGGTGATGTCGAAGACGAATTTCTTTTGCGCCTGCGATTTCGCCGCGCGTTCGAGCAGCGCCGCGCGGCTCACTTTGGGGCCGTCGACCTGGGTGACGAGAATCATGTTGCCGCTGCGGTTGCCGCCGAACGGATACTCGTGGGGAAACGCCGCGCGGTAGGTCTGGCGCTGGCTGCTGTGCAACCTGGGCCCGCGGTGGATATTGGCCACCACCACTCCGCCCGGCTTCAATACGCGCTTCACCTCCTCGAGAAATTCGCGGGTCATCAAGTGGAACGGGATGTGGCTGCCCTGGAATGCGTCCAGGAAAACAACGTCGTACTTCTTGCGGCAGCGCTTCACGTACACGCGGCCGTCCGACACGATGGAATTCAGCGCCGGGTCGGTGCGGAAGCCGAAATACTCGCGGGCGACGTCGACCACCGCGCGGTCGATTTCCACGACGTCGATATTTGTGCCCGGGTAATATTTGCGCAGCGCGCGGGGCACGATGCCGCCGCCGAGTCCGATGACCAGCGCGTCCTTCGGCGGGTCCGGCGCGAGCAGCATTCCCGCCATCATGGTGCCGGTATATTCGTTGAGCATGCGATCCGGAAGGGTCACGTCCATGCGCGATTCTTCCGAGCGGACCCCCTTGCGGGAGAAGCGCATCACCCGGATATTCCCCTCCTGGGAGACGATGATGCGGCTGTATGCGGAGTCGCGCGCGTGAATCACGGTTTCCTCGGCGCCGGCCGGCATCGCGAGCAGCAAGAGCATGGCGGCGGCGAGTCGGGTTTCCATCCCCCGCGCGCGCGAAGCCGCCGCCAGGATGAGCGCCATCGCCAGCAGCACGCCGCCGTTCCACAGCACGATCGACTTCACTCCGATCGTGGGAATCAGGAAAAATGTCGTGACCAGGGTCCCGCCCGTGCTGCCGATGGTGGACACCGCATAGAGCGATCCCGACGTCGCGCCAACGCTCTCCAGGCCGGTGGCGTGGAGGCGCACGCAGTACGGCGACACCATCCCCATCACCATTGCGGGCAGGGTGAACAGCGCCAGCGACGCGAGCAGGGGACCCAGGCGCTCGCCGACGTCCCAGTTGAAGATCGCGTCGCAGACCGGCTGCTTGATCCAGTAGAGCGCGAGCACCAGGGCTCCGGACAGGCCCACGATCAAGGACAGCACGCCCGGTCCCGGACGGTGGCGCGACAGCCATCCCCCGAGGAGGTAGCCGAGAGAGAGCGCCACGAGAAACGTGGAGATCAGGCTGCCCCAGGTGTACACGTCGCTCCCGAAGTCGGGCGCCAGCATTCGACCTCCAAGGATCTCGACGGACATCAGGACCCAGCCGCACACGAAGGCGGCCAGCAACACAAGCGCGCGCATGAGGTCGCGTCGTTCCACGCCGAGCGGCCGCGGGCCTGCGGCCCCCTCAGCCGCGGTAAGATACCGTTTTTTTACATAATCGGCAAATATGTTTCGGCACCCTGGCGCGCCGGCGGTCCATCCCGCGCCCCCGCCCGCGACGGAAAAACAAAAGCGCCATTGCTGGCGCTTGAGAACCAGAATCCGCGTGGACTTTCTATAAGTGGGATCCTGTACCCGCGGATGCGGGCGGCTGCCATCTATCTTGTCTGTACATTGCTGCACGGATCCTTGCGGCGACCATCATTTGCCTTACTGGCCTCTGGAGTTTACCATCCTCCCGGGGGAGGCCCGCTTACCCTGCCGTTGGAGGCGCCTTGCGAGCGCCCACGAGACAGGTATCACGGCGTTGCACCCCGCCAGTTTCCTTGCGGTCCCCGCGGGTCTACGTTTCTGTGGCACTTCAATTGTCCGCGCCTTACGGCGGAGGGGCGTTACCCCCCAGAGCTTTTCCCGCGCCTTGCGGCGTGGGAGCCAGTCCCAACTTTCCTCTCTGCCCGACTACCCCCACGAATGGGGTGTCGGCTAGAGCGGCAGCCCGAAAGTCCTCGGGTCTGGTGGATAGCCATGAGGCTAACACACCCGCACCCCGATGTCAATCACGCCTGCGTGTGGCCCGCGTGACGTCCGCAGGGGGCAGCGGAAGTCCTTACGGCGCCTTCCACACCGTGGCCGTGGCGCTCCGCAGCATGAAGCGCTGCACCTGGTCGGTGGCCACCATGAAGGCGCGCAGGTTGCCCGCGCTGTCGGCCATCCCCAGGCTGCCTTCGTTGTCCTTGGCGCCCATGAGCGCGCGGGTCCGCTCGCTGGGATCGCTGAGCCCGAAGGTGGAGGCCGTGGCGTCCACGTTGATCAGCGCGCGCGACTTGCCCTGCGGATCGAGCAGGTTGAGCGACGTCTGATCGGGCCGCGCCTCCAGGAACATGCGGTCCTTCCCGCTCGGGTCGGCAAAGTTTACCGCGACCAGGTCGTCGCTGGCGTTGAGGCGCATCAGCGGCTTGCCCTGCGCGTTGGCGAGCCCCACTTCCGAGCGGCCGTCCTCGGAGACGCCGATCAGCGCGCGCAGCTTGTACTGGTTGTCCATGAGGGAGAGCACCGCGCCCTTCTCGCTGACGCCCAGGATGGCCAGCGCCTCGCCTTTCTCGTCGACCATGATGAAGCGCTGGGCCTTGATCTCTTCGGGCGCCTTCTCCTCGGGTTGACCCTGCGCGGCGCCGGTCAGCAGCATTGCTCCGAGCACCGCCAGGGCCAGCATCACCAGCCGATTCACCCACGAAAGGCGCCGATTCGACTCTTCAAGCGCGGCGAGCCGGGATTCAAAATCTGTCATGGCACGTGTCCTCCATTTCCGACCCGAGCCATTCCACTTTCGCTGTCGGAGCCCTCTGATCCCAACGACAGGGGCTCGAGCAAAGAGGGTTGCCCCGCGCCCGAAAAGAATCCCCGCACCTCTCGACGCGATGCGGACGCCTGCGCAGTCCCCGCACGATTCAGCAAGAGAAGGATTCGTTTCAATGACAGTAGCCCCCGAAGCCACCTATCGAATTGCGGTCTCCGGCCCGCCCCCGTATCCCGTGTACCTCGAGGAAGGACTCGCGCTGCGCTGCGGCGCGCTCTTCGCTGAGCACGGCGTCAAGCGCGCCGTCCTCGTCTCCAATCCGGTCGTGGGATCGTTGCACGGTGCCGCGGTCCGCAACGCCATCCGCGAGGCCGGCGTGGAAGTAGACAGCCTGGAAGTGCCCGACGGCGAGGCCTACAAGTCGGTCTCCACCGCCACCCACCTGTGGGAGTCTCTCGCTGATCTTCAGGCTGATCGCAACACCACCCTCGTCGCCCTTGGCGGGGGCGTGGTCGGCGACGTCGTCGGCTTCGCGGCCGCGACCTACGCGCGCGGCATCCCCTACGTGCACATCCCCACGACGGTGCTGTCCATGGTAGACTCCAGCATCGGCGGGAAGGTCGGGGTCGACCTCCCGCAGGGCAAGAACCTGGTCGGCGCCTTCTACAATCCCCTCTTCGTGGTCACCGATCCGGGGCTCTTGATGAGCCTGCCGCCGCGCCAGTTCTCGTCGGGGATGGCCGAGGTCGTGAAGGCCGCCTGCGTCGCCTCATCCGAGTTCTTTGCCGCTCTGGAGGCCCGCGAGCCGGCGCTGGGGCCGCAGGATCTCGACCAGATCATCGCCCAGGCCATCCACATCAAGACCCGCGTGGTTTCCGAGGATCCGTTCGAGCGCGGGCCGCGCGCCACGCTGAACCTGGGCCACACGCTCGGGCACGCCCTGGAGGCCGCCCGCGGCTTCCACCCCATGCTGCACGGCGAGGCCGTCTCGCTGGGGATGCTGGCCGCCCTGCGGATCGCCCGCGCCACCGGCGTCCTCGAGGAAGACTACGAGGCGCGTCTCACCGACTTGCTGGAGCGGCTCCGCCTGCCGACCCGCATCCAGGACGCCGGCTGGAGCCGGGTGGTGGCCGCGCTCGGCGTCGACAAGAAACGCGCCGACGGCCACCTCCGCTTCGTGCTGCCGGTGAAGCTCGGGCAGGTCGTCGTGCGCGAGGTTTCCCTCGACACCGTCCACGAGGTCTACGAGGGAATGCTCGCGCTGCACGCCGAGGATGAGGCGGTCGAGCCCGAAGACGAGTACGAGCGCGAGCCCGAGGACCGCGAGCCCGCCGGCGAGCCGCTCGACGAGGATTGATGAAGAAGGTCCTGGTTCTCCACGGCCCCAACCTCACTCTGCTGGGCCAGCGCGAGCCCGACGTGTACGGGATCCTCACGCTGGCCGCGCTCGACGGGCGGCTGCACGCCTGGGGCCGGGAGAGCGGCTGGGAGGTGGAAACCTTCCAGTCCAACCATGAGGGCGCGCTCCTCGACAAGATGCACGACGCCGTGGGAAAGGTCCGCTTCCAGGTGATCAATCCCGGCGCATACACCCACACCAGCTACGCCCTCCGCGACGCGGTGGCGGGCGGCGGCGTGCCGACCATCGAGGTGCACCTGTCCAACGTGTACGCCCGCGAGCCGTTTCGCCACGTCTCGGTGATCGCGCCGGTCTGCCGCGGGCAGGTCAGCGGGCTGGGGGTCGAGTCGTATCTCGCGGCGCTGGAATCGGGCGCCCGCATGTTCGGGGAGGATGCGACGTGAGGCGCCTCTTCATCGGGCTGCTGATCCTCGTGCTGGCCGTGGCCGCGCGTGCCGCGACGCCGATCCTCGAGATCAACGGCCGCGAGTTCTACGGCAGCCTGTACACCGACAGCGGCGAGCTCTGCGGGCCGCTCGACGTTGTCGGGCCGCTGCTGCTGGGCTCCTCGTTCGCCATCGAGAATTACGACGTGGTCCTGCGCAAGGCCACCTTCCACTACACCCCGGAGGGGGCGAGCGCGCCGGTGAAGGCGTCGGTCTCCTCCTGCGCCAAGCGCGGCGCGGCCGTCTACGCCCCGCTCAAGCCCCTTCTCAAGGAGGTCGCCGGCAGCTACGAGGCCACCGCGGACACGGTGCGCGTCGCTTATCCGCCCGCGGGCACGGCCGTCCGACCCACCGCGCCGACCGCGACCGTCATTCCAAAGGTGAGCGTGGGCGCGCCGCTCACCCCCGAGCTTGCCCTGCTCGAGGCGCAGACCGCCAATCGTGACGCCATGACCGGCGCGCGCGCCATCAAGCGCGTCGAGGTCTATCACCCGGTGTCTCCGGAGCCCGCCGACGCCATCCCCCGCACCGACGTGGCCGGGCTGAAAATCTACGTGGCGGGCCTCGCGGACAGGGACCAGGCGTGGGTCGCCATGTGGAATTCCCGCGAGCCGGCCGGCGACGCACTTTTCCGCAAGCACATCAAGGGATTCCGCGGCCAGGACCTGGTGGAGGGATGGTTCTTCGTGCGCCTCCCGCTGGCCACCGAGCCTGGCTGGCACACGGTGGACATCGATCTCAACCACAAGGACCGGGTGCGCTACCGGTTCGTCACCTACTAGCGTGCGGTAAAGCGCAGGAGACAATGGTGGCGTCGGCGGTGCCGACCCGTGACTAGAAAGGAGGCAACATTTCATGCAACGCCTTGCCGCTCTGCTGATCGTACTGTTGCTGGCCATCGAGCCGGCCTGCGCGCAGTTCCCCGCCAAGCCGCGGCGTCAGGCGCCGGAGAAGCCGGTCGAGAAAGCCTCGGTGATGATCAACGGGCAGGCCATCTCGCCCGGCCACGTGTTCCAGGAGCTTCTGGGGGCCGCCGGGCCGCCCGACCACGTGCAGGCGGTGCGCAGCAAGGAAGCGGCCAACGACTACGTTTTGTTCGCGTACGACAGCCTCGGCGTGACCGCGCACATCACCGTGGTGAACAACACCAACAACGTGGTGAGCGCCATCGTCGTCAAGGACGCGAGAGTGAAGATCGACAACGTGCCCTTCAAGGTGGGCGACGACTATCGCGGCATCGCCGAGATCTGGGGCCAGCCGGACCGCCAGGAGCCGGGCTTCGTGGCCTACTGGAAGCGCGGCGTGTACGTCGGCGTGGGCGAGGACGGGCGCATCACCAACATTACCATCGCCGAGCCGGGCAAGTTCGACGACCAGACCCCGGCCGCGAAGAACGGATAGCTCCCTGCACGGCTTTCTCAACGTTGACAAGCCCGCCGGGCTGACCTCGTTTGCCGTCGTCGCGAAAATCCGCCGCGCAATCGGGGTCAAGCGGGTCGGCCACGCGGGCACCCTCGACCCCGCCGCGACCGGCGTCCTCCCCGTCGCCGTGGGCGCCGCCGCGCGTCTCCTGGAGTTTCTTCCGAAGGGAAAGGCGTATCGCGCCGACATCGTCCTGGGCGTCACCACCGACACCCTTGACGCGGAGGGGAACGTGACTGGCACCGCCGATCCCTCGGCGGTTACCCGCGAGGACGTCGAAGCCGTCCTGCGGACGCTGGAGGGCGAGCAGCAGCAGATTCCTCCGCTGGCCTCCGCCATCCACCACCAGGGCCGACGGCTCTACGAATTGTTTCGCGAGGGAAAGCAGGTGGACGTCGCGCCGCGCGCGGTGTGGATCGAGCGCCTCAGTCTGGTCTCCTTTGAAAATCCGCGCGTCGTGGTGGATGTCGACTGCGGGCCCGGCACCTACGTCCGCTCGCTGGCCCGCGACCTGGGGGATCGGCTGGGCTGCGGCGCGCACCTGGGCGGGCTGCGGCGCACGCGCAGCGGCCCCTTCCGCATCGAGGACGCCGCTCCATTGGACGCCCTGCTGGAGTCCCCCCTCCTGGGATTTGATCCAGGGGGAGTCGCCTTCGGCGCCCCGTTCGTCGCGCCGCGAACCGTCCTCGCCCACTTCCCGTGGATCGTCGTAAAGCCCGAAGCGGCGCCGCGCGTGGCCAACGGGTGCAGGATAGGACCTGATGAAGTCGAAATTCTCCAGGGCTTGACGGAGGCACCCAATTGCGTGCTGGCGACATCGCAGGGGGACCTCCTGGCGGTGGCGGCGATTCTTCCCGAGCCAGACGGCCCGATTTTCAAGCCTCTGAAAGTGTTTGCCGCCTCCATCCAGCGAGCCCGTCCCCAGACGGGCGGTCAATCGTAGGAAAGAGGCCGCGAAAGCGGCGATGGCGCCGGCTCCGCCGGGGCCTTTGTCTAACGAGGAGGTGGCGGCCGTGCCCCTGACGTTTTGCGCGCTGTCGCCGCACCCCCCGCTGCTGGTTCCGGAAATCGGCGGGGAGAGCCTGGAGCGCGTCACCGCCTCGCGTGTGGCCCTCCAGGAAATGTCCCGCCACGTCGTGGAGCGGCGGCCGGACACCGTCGTGATCATCTGCCCGCACGGCCCGGTCCGCATCGACGCCCTCAGCATGCTGGCCGCGGAGACGTTCGAGGCGTGGTTCACCGGTTTTGAGTGCCGTTACGACCTGCGCGGCGACGTGGACATGGCCGAGCGCATCCGAGTGGCGGTGTCGGCCGCGGGCTATCCCGTCTTCCCGTACAAGACCTTCGACTCGTACCGCTACCATTTTTCGCGCGGGCTCGACCACGCCACCATGGTGCCGCTCTATTACCTGAAGGAAGCAGGCCTGGACGCGCCCCTGGTGTGCCTGTCCATTGCGGGATGGTCGCACCGCGATCACTACTTCGTGGGCAAGGCGATGCAGGAAGCCTTCGCGCACGCTCCCCAGAACGTGGTGTTCATCGCCAGCGGGGATCTCTCGCACCGGCTCATCCCCACCGCCCCGGCCGGCTACGAGCCGCGCGGCATCGAGTTCGACCGCCGGGTGGTGGACGCCATCGGGCGGGTCGACTCTGAGGACGTGATGCGCCTCGATGACGACTTCATCGACCGTATTGGCGAGTGCGGGCTGCGGCCCATCGCCACCATGCTTGGCCTGCTCGAGGGCCGCGAGGCGAGCGGTCGCGTGCTGGCCTACGAGGGGCCGTTCGGGGTGGGATATTGCGTGGCGGAAATCGATCCGGGCGGCGTGGCCGCGCCGCGTCCCACGGTACAGGGCGGCCTGCAGGGATTGTCCGCCGACGCGGTGCTGCACCTCGTGCGGAAGGCAGTGGAGGCGCACGTGCGGGGCGAGTCCGCCGCGCGCGTCCCGGATCCCCTGCCGGCCGGATTGGACACCCGGGCCGGCGCGTTCGTCTGCCTGAAAATCGACGGAGAATTGCGGGGATGCATCGGCACCACGGTTCCCACCCAGACCTCGCTGGCCGGCGAGCTGTTGCAAAATGCGGTGAGCGCCGCGACGCGGGATCCGCGCTTTCCGCCGGTGCGCTCCGAGGAGCTGGGCCGCATCCGTTACTCGGTGGATGTTTTGGAGCCGGCCGAGCCGGTGGCTTCGGTGCACGACCTGGATCCGAAGCACTACGGCGTCATCGTGCGGAGCGGCGGGCGGAGCGGCGTCTTGCTGCCGGATCTGGCCGGAGTGGATACCGCACAGGTGCAAGTGGATATTGCCCGCCAGAAAGCCGGCATCCGCACCGGCGAGCCGCTGGAGCTGATGCGTTTCCGCGTGCGGCGATATACCGAGGAATAATCCGGCATGGGCAGCAAGCTCAAATCGCAGATCGCCGGCATCCTGTTTCTGCTCTTCGCGATGTCGGTGATCGTGGTCAGCTACTTCAACCTGAGCATCCTCTTTGAGGCCATGCGCGCCCTCTCTGAGGAGCAGTCGTCGGCGTTCGCCTCCAACATCGTATCGTGGTTCGAGAAGAGCATCCCGGAGGACGGCTACTCGGAGGAATACGTGAAGCTGCGCATCGCCCAGCGCGGCGACCTGGAGGAGCAACTGCGCGACGTGCGCGGCCTGCGGACCTTCAAAATTACCGACGGCGAGGGGAGAGTCATCTACACCTACGGGCCAGTGCAGGCGAATTATCCCAACCATCGCGCGGGAGTTCGCGACGCCCTTGCGGCCGGCAAGCCGGTGTCGCGGTTGTGGGAGTACGACACCGAGAAGGATCTCGAGGGGCACCCGCTGGACGGGCGCAGCATGCTGCTTCCCCGCCTGCTGTCCTTCGAATATTTTCGCCCGGTGATGGCCGACGGGCGCCCCGTGGCGGCCTATCATCTCTCCCTGCAGGTGCATGAGATGCCGCGCCGCTTGCGCATCATGCTGCTCGGCAATATCTTGCTCGCGTTCATTTTTCTGTTGACCGCGTTCGTGGCCATCAACGTCTGGACGGCGAACGCCATCAACCGTCCCCTGGAATTTCTGCTGCAGGCGCAGGACAAGATTGGCCGCGGCGACTTCACCGCGCGGGTGAACCTGGATCTGCCGTCGACCAACGAGATTGTGAGCATCAGCGCCTCGTTCAACCGCATGGCCGCGGACCTGCGGCGGTTCCGCAAGGAGCTGGAGATCAAGACCGTGCGCCTGGAGGAGCTCAACCAGGAGTACAGGCGGCTCAACGAGACGCTGGAGTCCGAAGTCGAAGAGAAGACCCGCGAATTGAAGGATTTCTTCGGGGTGGTCACCCACGACTTGAAGGTGCCGCTGGCCGCCATCCAGGGATACGTGGACCTGCTGCTGCGCGCCAAGGCCGATCCCCTCACCGACAAGCAGGCGCGCCACCTCCACACCATTGCGGCGGCCTGCTCGCAATTGCTGGCGCTGACCCGCAACATGATGGAGTCGGTGAAGTACGACGCCGGCAAGATCAACTATTTCATGGAGGATTTCGACCTCGCCGACCTCGTCGAGGAAGTCCGCCAGCAGCTTCGCCAGGCGGTGGACGAGAAGCGCATCGCGGCTACCATGGAGGTGCCGCCGCTGTGCCGCAACGTTCGCGGGGATCGCTCCAAGATCGCGCAGGTGTTTTCGAATCTGCTCAACAACTCGGTGAAATTCACGCCGATCGGCGGAAAAATCAGCCTGCGGGCACGGGACCGCGGAAGCCACGTGGAGGTCACGGTCACCGACAATGGCACCGGGATCTCGCCGGACCAGTTGCCCCACCTGTTCGAGAAGTTCACCCAGTTCCACACGGTGGAGGGCGCCACCTCAGGCATCGGCCTGGGGCTCTACATCGTGGGCAAGATCCTGGAAGGCCACGGCCAGACGATTCGCGTCGAGTCCGTCCTCGACGAGGGCAGCACGTTCACTTTCACGCTCGCCAAGGGAACCCGAGGGGCGCGGGCGGAATCCCTCGAAGTGCTCGCGGGGGAGGGTGGAGGCTAGGAATCGGTGATACGGGTTCTCATTGCGGACGATCAGGTGCTCTTTCGGCAGATGATTGTGGAGACGCTGCGCGAGGAAGAGGACATCGAGGTGGTCGGCGAGGCCACCAACGGCGTGGAGGCCGTCGCCCAGTGCGAGACACTGCGGCCGGACATCGTGCTGCTCGACATCAACATGCCGCAGATGAACGGTATTGAGGCCACGCGCCGCCTGGTCCGCTCGCATCCCGAGACGCGGGTGGTCATTCTGACCGCGTTCGACGAGGACCACTTCGTCTTCGAGTTGATCAGCGCGGGGGCCACCGGCTACGTCCTGAAGGAGAGCCACTCGGACGAAGTGGTGCGGGCGATCCGCGCGGCGCAGTCCGGGGAGTCGATGATCGAGCCGCGGGTCTTGAACAAGGTGCTGATCGAAACCCGCCGGCTCATGCAGCGGGAGAAGGCCCAGGCGCCCCGGGAAGGGACCGGCCTGGACCTTCTCACTGATCGCGAGCGTGAGGTTTTACGGGAAATGGGACGCGGCAAGAACAACCGGGAAATTACCGAGGCCTTGTTTATCAGCGAGTCCACGGTGAAAACCCACGTGACCAACGTGATGCAAAAAATGCGCTTCCGCGACCGCGTGGAAGCCGTGCTGTTCGCCGTGCAGAACGGGCTTGTGTAACATCTCGTCCGGAGTTGTCAAGCAAATCGTTCACCAGGTCTTCAGTTTCCGGCAAGGTTTTGGAAACGAGACGTGGGTAGCACGGGTCTATGACCGCTTGTAGAACTCCTCGTAAGTACGCGTGCCGTCTGGAGCGGTGCTGAGCGACACACGGGTCTCACTGGTGCTGTGGTTGTAGAGACGCTCGATGCAGCGGTACTCGTCGAGTTGGCTCAGCGTGCCGTCGGCGTTCCACACCACGCGCGAGGTGCCGCGCGTATACGTTTCTTCCCACCCGGACTGCATGTGGCGGGACATTTCCAGCGGCTTGCGGGTGTTCACGTCAAACTGCACCGCCACGCCTTCCAGGACCGTGTGCCCCCTGGACCCGGTGAGGTTGGCCACGGCCACGAAGCCCGGACGTGGATCGCGGTCGTCCGCGCTTCCATCGCGCTCGATGCAACGGCTGGCGATGTCGACGAGATCCGCGTTGACGTGCTCGAGCTTGCCCTGCACGAGGGCCTCGCTGCCGGTGTCCACGGCCCCTTCGATGGTCGCGCTGAACTCTTTGCGGACGCCCAGGTCGGTGGCGCTTTTCACGGTGGGGATGATCATCTTTTGATGCTCCTTATTGTGCTTGCTGTGCGGCGCGCTCGGCCGCGAGATTGTGGAAAAGGGTTCCGTCGTAAAGCTGCGCCATGCGCTCGCGCGTCATCACGCGGATGACATGGCCATCCGAGGTCAACTGGTCCTGGCCGGCCAGGCGCAGCAGCATGTCGAATTCCGCCTTGGCGGCCACGCTGCCGGAGTCGGTCTCGTTGGCGGCGCGCATGGCGTTCAGCTCGTCGCCGCTCAGGGCGTTGTCCTGGTTGGTGTCGAAGCGCGGGAACATTTCCTCGAATTTTTCCGGCACGAAGTTGCCGGCGTCGTCGTACACGCCGCTGTCGCTGCCGTGGACGCCCAGGTGGATGTTGTCGATGTCGATGGTGGTCGGGGAGAGCCAGCTCGAGCTGGTGGCCGGACCCATGATGGTGTTGATGAGGGTGGCCGCCAGCGTGGCGCGGGCCCGGCCCAGGCCCAGCGCGCGCAGGCCGTTGTAGGTTTCGGAGATGGGAATCTGGCCGTCGCCGTCGGCGTCGAAATAGTCGACGTGTTTTTGCAGCGCGGTGCGATTCTGCACCGGCATCGACTGGGACGGCGGCGTTTCCGGCGGTGGGGACATGCTGGTGGCGCAGGCGCCGCTTGCGGCGGCCGCGGCCAGCACCAGGGCGAGCGCGACCTTGTGGGTCTTGGAGCGGGTCGGCGCGGCTTCTTCAGAGGACTCCGCGTGATCGGGAAGAGCGGCCTGGAAAGCGGGTTGCGGCTGAGCCGCGGGCAGGTAGGGGGAAACTACGGAATGGGAAAGTTGTACCGTCATCGAGATACTCCCGGCAAGTCAGTTTAGGCTCGGAACCAAGACCTGAATTGTACACGCGGGAGTGGGTCTAGCAATCCACCGAATGTTAACGGAATTACCGGGTACAGAACTGTGTTGTGAAGCCGTTGCACGCAAAACCGCAAAATTGTTGCTTTGCGGTGCGCGCCGGGAAACCCGATTTAGCGGTCGGTTAACGGGGCGGTGACGGCGGCGTGACGGTAAGCTCCCAGTAGCAGGCTCCGTCTGACTTGCGCCGCAGTTTTGCGGTCTTGCCGATATTGACCGTTTCGCCGTTCACCGCGAGATTGTCGCGCTCCATCGCTTCGGCCGGTCGCCCCTTGGGGAACGGGAAGGACTTGCCTTTCTCGGACGGCGTGCCGTCCCACAGAAACCAGCCTTTCTTGCCGGGCGGCACGACCAGCGTCGTGGTATAGCGCTCTTGATAGGTGGCGGCGCGCCTTCGGGTGTCGACCCATTGCGCTGAGACTTTCGCCGTGGACTTCATGGGATTGATCACCAGTACCGGCAGCTGCATGTTGGCCAGGATTGAAATCCGCAGCAGTCGCGCGATGAGGCTGCGGCCGCCGCGGAGCAGGGTCAGCGTCACTGGGGTGCCGACCGGACCGATGATCAGGTTCTTGGCCTGCTCGAGTGATCTGTCGCGGGTGGAGACGCCATCGACCGCGGTGATCTCGTCGCCGGGCATGATCCCGGCACGGTGCGCGGGGAGGCCTTTGATGACTTCCATCACCCGCAGGTTTTCAGCGCGCGTCTTGTTTTCTGGAAGTACGATGCCGACACCGCCGGGCGGGGCTTCCGCACTTACCGGAAGACTCGCCAGCAGGATGAGCAGGATGGCAAGGTTTCTCATGGGGCCTCCGGGGCGCACCAGCGCGCGGCGTTTTGCAGCACGTGGCGGACGTGCTCGTGATGCAAGGTGGGGTAGGCTTCGTGGCCGGGGCGGAAATAAAAGATCTTCCCGGCGCCGCGCCGCCAGCCGGCGCCGGAGCGGAAAATCTCGCCGCCGGCAAACCAGGAGACAAATACCAGGTCGTCGGGCGGCGGCACATCGAAGGGCTCGGCGTACATTTCCTCGTGCGGAATCTCGATGGGATTGGGAAGTCCCGCGGCGATGGGATGGGTCGAATTGACGATCCACAGGCGCTCGACCTCAGCTGCTTCACGCCAGCCGCCCAGGTTGCCACTCGCGTTGAGGAGGGCGCGGAACGGCTTGCTGTGATGGCCCGAATGGAGCACGAGCAGCCCCATTCCGCCGCGCACGGCATTCGCGATTTGCTCCGCGCGCGCGTCGTCCAGGTCGGCGTGGTGCGCGTGGCCCCACCACGCGAGGACGTCGACGCCGCGCAGGTCCACGCCCTGCTCGGGGTCGACGAGGCAGGCGGTGCGCACGTCGGCGTGCCCGTGCAGCGCGTCCGCGACGGCGCCGCGAATACCGCGCGGGTGGAGGTCGTTGGCTTCAGGGCCTTCCGACCAGGCGAGCACGCGTATCAGCGCGTGACTTCCGCGTGCAGAACCTCGTCGGCCATGACGTTGCGCACCCGGTCCGCGCCCGAGCCGTAGGCGCGAAGAATGCGATTCGTGACACTGCGGTTGAACCGAGCCAGCCAGCGTGGAAGGGTCATGCCGAGCGCTTCCGCCTGTGCAAAGATCGATCCTGTACGGTGACGCCGCTGAGGAGACACGCGATCTGTCGCACGTGCGCCGAATTCCTGAGAACCCGTAATTTTCGGGTTAACCGCTCACTGCACGGTAATATTACCACGCATTGCGTGGTTAACCGTGCAATTTCAAGATGGGGAAGTCGTGGCGCCCGGCCGACACCAGGATGAACCCGGCCGGCCGGTCACCGACCTGCACGGGAAACTCGAAGTAGGCCGCCCCCTGCACGTCGGGACGGTGAAAGACGTAGACCTCGCGCCCGAGGACGGCCTCTCGCCAGCCGGGGGTCACGTTTTCCTCGAAACGGCGCTCCTCCAGGCAGCGCGCCGCGAGCCGGTGCGCGTCGATGGGCACCTCCTCGAGGGGCACCGAAACGGTGGCCGCCTGCAGCGCTGTCGACAGCCAGAGCAGGAATCCCAGGGCGAACAAGGGCGTGCGCGCAAACATCCTACTTGACCTCCCAGTAGTTTCCCGTGCCGCCGTAAGTCTCGATGACGTTCATCATGGCCGCGTGGCTCTTGAGGCTCGTCTGCTGCATCAATGTTCAGAAGTTGCCGGTTCGAGGGTCCCGACGTGGACGCCGGCCGCTGCGCGCTCTGGTACTGCTGCGCCATCCCCTGCCGCTGGGAGGCTCCCATGCGCTGCCAGTTCATCTGCACGACCAGCCACACGAGGCTGGCGCTGCTGAGGAACTGCCTGGTCTCCAGCGCAGCCGCGAAAACTGCGCGGCCGTCTGCTTCTTGAACTGGGCGACCTGCTTCGGCGTGGTGGTGACCGGCAAGCCCTGCAATTGCCGCTCGAAGATCATGTAGCGGATCGCCGCGTCGAGATCCGGCTCGGTGAGCAACAGGTCGCTTGCCGGGTCGTAGGCGAGCACGCGCACCTTGCGAAACAAGATGCGCAGGAGCAGGCTTGCTGGTCGGCCGGAATGCCGCGGCTCCCCCGATAGAGGCCGCTGATGATCTCCTGGCGGGCGGCGCCGATGACCAGGGGATCCTGCTGTGCGTAGACCCGGGCCAAAGCCTCGTAGATCTGGCTGATCTGGCTCAGGAAGGCCTGCGGCTGCGCGTTGAAATCGCGAATGCTCTCTCGGGTCAGCCCCTGCAGCTCGGCGGGGGTGACCGGCTGAGCCGTCAAAAACTGCAAAAGGCTCACGCCGACCTGTACGTTTTCCTGCGTGAGCGTGTATCCCCCGCTGGTCGCCAGCACCGTCCCCGGCTGCGCCCCCAACGGGCCTGCCAGCAGAACCAGCGCGAGCGCTACTGTCGCCCCGACAGATGAACTGGAAGCTGTTCATCGAGGGATTTCTGGAGGCCTACCACCTGCGCGTCACGCATCGAAAGACCTTTGCGCGAGTGGTCTTTGACAACCTCGCCCTGCACGACGCGTATGGCCCCCACAGCCGCACCATCTACCCGCTGCGCAAGGTCGAGCAGCTTGCCGGAACCGACCTCACGGAGTGCACCGCGAGGCCCTCCCTCAGCTTCATCTATCACGTCTTCCCGAACAGCATCCTGGCGGTCGAGCCCCACCACGTCGCAATGCTCACCGCTGTCCCGCTGGACGTGGCCACCACCCGCATCCGACACGTCGCTCTGGCGACGCCCGAGAAGCTTCATCGCCCCGACCTGCTCGACCAGGACGTCGCGCTGCTCAAGGCCGGGCTTCTGGAGGATTACGCCATCGCCGAGTCGATCCAGGCCGGGTTGGCGTCCGACGCGAACCAGCACTTCACGTTCGGGCTCTTTGAGGGGATGCTCACCCACTTCCACCGCGCCCTGGCGGACACGCTCTGAGGCTTACAGCGACCGCGCGCAGCGGAACCCCTGGAACTCGTTGGCCTCGGTGGGCTCCAGGTGAGCGCGGAAGGGGCTGCTCAACAGGGTCGGCTCCGAGGTGTCGAAGGACCCGCCCCGGGCCACCCGGTACTTCTTGCCGAAGGCCTCGTCGGACGAGCCGTTGCCCGGGTAGCGGTCGTACCACGAGGCGGTCCACTCCCAGACGTTGCCGGCCATGTCCAGGCATCCAGCGGGGGAGATGCCGCGCGGCCGGCTGCCCACCGGGCGGGCGCTCGTGTCCGAGCACACGGCGCGGGACGGATCCCAGGCGCTCCCCCAGGGATACGCGCGTCCGTCGGTGCCGCGCGCGGCGAATTCCCACTCAGCCTCGCTGGGCAGCCGCAACCCGGCTCAGTCGCAATAGGCGGCGGCATCCTGCCAGGAAACGCAGACCACCGGCGCGTCATCCCCCCAGGCGCGGGCGAAGCGCTCCCAGTCGCCGGCGCCGCGATGCCCGCTGGCCTTCACGAAGCGGCGGTACTGGGCGTTGGTGACCTCGGTTTTCCCGATCCAGTAGGGGGCCAGCGTCACCGCGTGGGGAGGGGACGCGTCGTCAAGGGCGTTCGAGCCCATGGTGAAGCGGCCGCCGGAGACGTAGCGGAGCACGGTGCCGTCCGGATCGTGCACAGTTTCGGCGGCATTGGGGCGTGGGGGCGCGATGGTGGGACGTGGGGGCGCGATGGCGACTGCTGGAGGAGGCGTCCCCTTGCGCGCGGACAGCACCCAGTCCATGGCGCCCGTCCCGTCGGTGGTGGCCCACGGCTCCTGAGGCCGACTCTCGTTGAGCTGTACGTCCCGAGCGACGCTGCGTCCCAGGTAGCTGACCAGCGAGGGGACGGTCACCGCGCCGTCCGCTCCGGCCGCTTCCCCGCGGATGCCCTTCACGAGGTGCCAGGTGAAGTAGCCCTGCCGCTTGTTGGCGCTCTCGTACGAGCGCTGCCCCACCTTGCACGAGAACAGTGTGACCGCCGCCTGCAAGTCCCCGCCGCCGCGGCGCGCGGAGAGCACCAGGTCCTTGGAGAGGCCCTCGGTGAGCAGCGTCTCCGCGCTGTCCTTCCCGGATGCGAAGGGATCGTTCGCGCAGGCGTCCACGATCTGGAGCACCCTCGCGGCGTGCACCCCCTTCAGCGCGCCCTGCACTTCGCCGACCCCCAGCGCGGACTTGCGCAGCAGCTCGATGCTGGCCGGATTGGCGTCCGAGGTCAACAGCCAGCGCTCGCCGTCCTTCTCCACGCCGTGACCGGAGAAGAAGAAGACGAAAGTGTCGTTGGGGCCCACCAGCCCGCGCAGCCCGACCAGTTTGCCGAGGATGTTCTGGGCGGTCGGAGGCTCGCCCTCGCTGGTGCTCATCACGATGACGTTGTCGGAAGGAAATCCGGCCGCCTCGCGCAGCGCCTTCGCCACTTCCCGGGCGTCGCTGCCGGCGTACTGCAGCGGCCTGATCTGGGCGTGCTGATAGGCGTCGACCCCCACCACCAGCGCCCACTTCTGCGGCGCGTCCGCCGCGGCAAGGGAAGCCGCGGCCAGCGCGGTCACGATCAAAAAGGCCAGGGTTCGGAGTGTCGTCGACATTGAAGCCCCCAATTGGATCATGGTACTGGCCGGGCCGGTGGTGGACAAGTCCGTCGACGGTCGCTGTGGCCCGGTTTTCCGACGGGCTAGAAGTCGTCGCTGAAGAAAATCAGCACGACCGCCACCCGGGCGCTCGATTCCCATCCGCGGGGCGGGCGCGCGGTTCCCCAGATGGAGCCGTTGCGTCGGATGGTGCCGTCGGACTCGACACGGCCGCGCAAACTTCCGTTGATGCGCAGATCGCCGTTGGACTCGACGCGGCCGTACATGCTGGAGCCCTTTCGAATCGTGCCGTCGGACTCCAGGCGCCCGACTATGCTGCCGCTCTTGCGGACCGTCCCGTCGGACTCGATGCGCCCCACCATGCTTCCGCGGACGCGAATGGTGCCGTCCGACTCCAACTCAGCCCAGGCGCTGCCGCCCTTGCGGATCTCGACGTCCTCGGCCCGGGCGGGAAGTGCGCAGGCCAGGAGCAGAAAGACGATCAGCGCGATTCTTCTGGTCATGAGATCTCCCTTTCGTGGTGGGCTGATTTCCCCCCTGGGAGGGGTAAAACGGGGCGCCGATTCCTGGTTTCACCCGTGGGGCGATTCGTATGCCCTGGACCTACGCCGCTGCCTTCGAGGACTGCGTGGTGGGCGGCGGGGCCGGCTGCCCGGGTGGAGTTGCAGGCGGCGCGGCCGGCGTGTCCTTGGCGCCCTTCTGGTTCCAGAAGATGTGGACCAGCTCGATGGATTCCATCAGGCCGCCGGCCAGCACCGCGGTGATGCTGTGGTCAGAGTTGATAAAGCTGCGGATCGCTTCCTTGCCGAACTGCGCCGGGAAGGCGCCCAGGCTGTTGGCCGTCTTCTCGGAGATCTTGCTGTCGTCGACGCCCAGTTTGCGCAAACCCCCAACGGCGACCTTTCCGCTGTCATTGGCGAGGTTGCGGAAAAACTGCGAGAACCGCGGACCGAAAAATGGGCCGACCGCCCCGCCGATTCCGCTGATGGCCGCCGCCGCGATGGGTCCGCCCGGCGCAATTCCAGCGGCGCCCAGCGCGAAGCCGAGCCCGGCCCCGACGGCGGCGCCCACGGCCGCTTGTTGCCAGGGTTTTTCGCACGATGCCCCGAGCCCGGCCGCCACCGCGCCGGCGATCTTGATGGTGCCCGGCAGGAACAGCCCGGTGATCATCGTGGCGCCGCCCGCGGCATCCCGCACTTGCGACTTGCGGTCGCCGCGCAGGGACATCAGCCCCCCAAGCAACGCGCCGCCCACCGCCATGGCGATCCCCGGAGTGCCGGAAAATCCCGCCATGGCCGCCGCGGTGCCCGCCCCGGTGAGCGCGCCCACGACAATTCCAGCGGTGCGCGAGTGGGTGTGGCGGACGGTGAAGGTGGAGGCCAGCGAGGCCACCGCGGTGACGCCGATGCCCTTGAAGCCACCGAAGGCGAAGCCTGCCTCGACGGCGTGGATCAGCGACTGGAAATAATCGTTTTCCTCGAAATCGCCGGCCGTGGACTCACGCGGACGCGTGTATTCATCGAGGCGCTTCAGCAGCCCCGGCTTCTGTGTCGGACTCAAGACACTCATTTGCATCTCAACCATGGGTCGGTTCCCTTCGGCTGACCCGCGCGGTGCAAGCCTAAATCAACCGGCCGTCCCGGTCTGTAGACGAAATGTGAACTCACCTCCGCGGTGACTTTAGCTCGACCTCCGCGAACCAGCGCGCCCGGGTCTCCACGGCCTGCATCTCCGCGACCGCGTCGGGAAAGGCTGGCCCCCTCTAAAGCCTGTGCCGCGCCAACAGCACCATCCCGCCGGCCCCCTGGCCGCTTCCGATGCCGCGGGTGGCGATGTCGAAGTGGAACGTCGCGTCGGCCACGTCAAGCGATTTTCCCACCAGGGCGCCGAAAAACGAGGAGCCCATCCCGTCAAGCGCGATGGGGGCGTTCGGCGCGGCCAGCGTGAGGTAGGCGCTCGACCCGCCGGAGACTTTCACCGGCTCGGTACCGGTGTAGTACACCTTCAAGTTGGGCGCTTTGCGCGTGTAATTGAGCACGGTGTCCTTGCCGTCGAGGGCGAGCTTGCCGGTCACGTAGATCTCCACGGGGTCCGAGCCGCACTCCAGGCTGATTTTCCCGGCGTTGTTCACCGTCAGGTTCTCGACGACAATCGTGGAGCCGCTCTTCAGCTTCGTGGTGGTGGCGTTCACCGTGACGTCCTTGTACTTGCCGGCCTCCAACGTGGCCGGATTGCTGACCGAGGGGTCGCCGCTCGTAGCGGAGTTGTCGAACGTGTTCGTCAGCCAGAGTGGACAGTTCGTCCAGGTGGGCGCGGCGTGCGGCGCTCGGGGACGGCCCGGCTCCACGGCGATCCGCTGGGCGCTGGTGTCCACAATGAGCTGATGATAATCCCCGTTGATGTTGAACGGATTGAACGACACCGTGAATTTGCCGTTCTCAGTGTAGGTCTTGTCGTAAATGTTGCCGCTGGCGGTCGAGCTGCTGCCCGTCTCGGCCGCGGTGAAGCGGCCGTCGGGATAAAGCTGCATCGAAAAACAATACTTGCGGAAAACGATGGGATCGCCCGGCCGCGTCGGCGGTGTGATTGTCATATCGTTGAATTTCATCTGTTGCGGGGGTTCGTCGGGCGGCGGGGTCGTGCTGGAGGTCGGCGCGGGTGACGCGCCGTCGCCGCCGGCCGGCACCTTGATCTCGGGGATGGTAATGACCTCTTGCAGACTTACCTCGCGCGTCACCGTCGAGCCGTTCTTGCTGATGAGCGTGGCCGGATCGCCGCCCGGCCCGACGTACACCCCTCCGTTGACGGTGGACGTGCCGAGCTGCACCGGAGTGCCGCTGATGCTGTTGGTGGCCAGGATGGTCTCGGTCCCGTTGATGATCGACTCCGGGGCCGGCCCGTCGCCCGAGTATCCGTCCGGCTCCTTGGAGGAGTCGTAGGCATCGAAGGTGGCGCCGGCGCTGGTAAACGCCTCCGCAAGCGCGCCCACCGCGAACATGCCGCCGCCGCCCCGGAACAGCGCGCCCATGCCCCGCACCACGCCGTTGGCCGTTCCCGTGGAAACCATGTACACGGTGTTGGGCGG
>VGFD01000031.1 GCA_016868975.1 Armatimonadota bacterium
CCCCGCGCAGACTCTTTCCCCGGGTGCCGAGAGCGTCGATGACGATGTCCACCACCTCAGCCGGCATTTTCATGTTCACCTCGCCGGCCAGCTCGATAAAGCGGGTGTTAAAATCATATTCGCGGGCTTTCCAGGTGAGGTAGAAAGGATCAATGGGAATGCAGTGGCCACCCATGCCCGGCCCCGGATAGAAGGGCATGAAACCATAGGGTTTCGTGGAGGCGAGGCGGATGACTTCCCAGATGTCGATGTCCATGCGGCGTGCCAGCAGCGCCATTTCGTTGACCAGGGCGATGTTCACGCAGCGGAAAATATTTTCCAGCAATTTCACCATCTCCGCCACGCGCGGAGCGGACGCGGCCACCACGCGCTCGACGATGCGCGCGTATAGAAGCTGGGCCAGCGCCGTGCAGCGCGGCGTCAGGCCGCCGACGATTTTCGGAGTGTTCCGGGTGTCGAACTTTTGATTCCCCGGATCCACGCGCTCCGGAGAATACGCCACGAAAAGCGAATCGCCCGGCGTGAAGCCCCTTGCCAGCAGGGGTGGAAGCACCAATTCTTCGGTCGTTCCCGGGTAGGTCGTGCTCTCCAGGACTACCAGCTGACCGGCCCGCAGGTGCGCCGCCACCCGCGCCACGGCCGCCTCCACGAACGACATGTCGGGCTCCCGGTTGGGCGTCAGCGGCGTGGGAACGCACAGGATAATCGCGTCCTGGGAGCCGAGCACCTCCGCGTCGCTCGACGCGCGCAATGCCCCCGTTTCCAGCAGCCGCTTCAGGGCGGCGTGCTCGCCGCGGATGTAATCGACTCCCTGTCCCAGGCGGAGCAGCCTGTCCTGGTCGGCGTCCAGGCCCACGACTTCGTGCCCGGCCTCGGCCAGGGCGACGGCCAGCGGCAGACCGACGTAACCCAGCCCGACGACCCCAATGCGCGCGCTCCCGTGCCGCAGTAGTTCGCCGAGCCGCTCCGCGTGGGCGCTGCCCGCGACAACGGCTTGCGCGTCGCTCGACTCTGTCAGGATCACGATTGGTGCCCTCCGACCGCGCGGCTTTTTGTGATGGGCTCCTCGCGCGGCCTGCCTATATTGGATTGGTCTGGGCTTTCTCCTCCTCCGGTCCGCACGAGATAGAGGATTCAGGTGTCCGGGCGGGAATAGTGGCGCGTTCTTTTTGGGCGCCCCTTGCGAGGCTTACCGACCGTAATGGCGGGCCGCACACCGCCCATCCTGACTGCAAGAATTGATTGGAGACCCGGCTTGTGACTCCCAGTACTGTTGAATTGATCGCTCCGCACGGCGGCGCGCTGGTCGACCTTTTCGTTCCCGCCGAGGAGCGGGAGCGCCTGCGCGCGCACGCAAGCGAGCTGCCCTCGCTGCAGCTCTCGGAGCGCTGCGCCTGCGACCTGGAAATGCTCGCCGTTGGTGGTTTTTCGCCCCTCAAGGGATTCATGGGACGGGCGGACTACGTCCGGGTGCTCGACGAGATGCGGCTTGCGGATGGCCACCTGTTTCCCATTCCCATCACGCTCCCGGTGGAGCCCTCTCCCGATATTCGCGTGGGCGCCGAAATTGCGTTGCGCGACTCAAAGAATGATCTGCTCGCGGTGATGCGCATCGACGAGGTGTACGAGTGGGACCGCCACGAGCTGGCCGAAAAGGTCCTGGGAACGCAGGATCTGCGCCATCCGCTGGTGTCGGAGATGGAGCGATGGGGCCCCTTGAACGTGGCCGGACCCATCCGCATGCTCAAGCTGCCGGCCCACTTCGACTATCGCGAGCTGCGCCTCACCCCGGCCGAGACCCGCGCGCGGCTCGAAGCCATCGGACAGGCCAACGTGGTCGCCTTCCAGACCCGCAACCCCCTGCACCGGGCGCACGAAGAGCTGACCAAGCGCGCCACCGAGGAAGTCGGGGGCGTGCTGCTCCTGCACCCGGTGGTCGGCATGACCCGCCCTGGCGACGTGGACCACTACACTCGAGTCCGCACCTATAAGGTCCTGACCCAGCGGCACTACGACCCGTCACGCGTCCTGCTCGCGCTGGCGCCCTTCGCCATGCGCATGGGCGGCCCCCGCGAGGCCCTCTGGCACGCCGTCATCCGCCGCAACTACGGAGCCAGCCACCTCATCGTGGGCCGCGATCATGCCAGCCCCGGGGTGGACTCGAACGGAAAGCCTTTCTGGGGCCCCTACGACGCCCAGGAGCTGGTCGCGCGCTTCAGCACCGAGCTCGGGATGGGCATGGTGCCCTTCCGAGAGCTGGTCTACTTGAAGGACGAGCAGCGCTACGAGGAATCCACCCGCGTGCCGGAGGGTGCCGAAACGACGACGCTGTCCGGCACCCAGGTACGTGACGACTTTCTCAACAGCGGACGCCTGCTGCCGGAGTGGTTCACGCGTCCGGCCGTCGCGGAGATTCTCGCCGAGGCCTATCCGCCGACGCATCGGCAGGGTGTTTGCCTCTGGTTCACCGGCCTGAGCGGCGCCGGCAAGTCCACCACCGCCGACGTTCTCACGGTCTTGCTGCTGGAGCACGGGCGCCAGGTCACCATGCTGGACGGGGACGTCGTGCGCACCCACCTTTCCAAAGGGCTTGGCTTCAGCAAGGAGGATCGCGACACGAACATCCGTCGCATCGGTTACGTGGCCAGCGAGATCGTGCGCCACGGCGGTTTCGCGGTTTGCGCGGCCGTCAGTCCCTACAGAACCACCCGCAACGACGTGCGCAGCCTCGTTGGAAAGGACAATTACATCGAAGTGTTCGTGAACACGCCCCTCGAGGTGTGTGAAGACCGCGACACCAAGGGCATGTACGCGAAAGCGCGGCGCGGCGAGATCCGGCAATTCACCGGAATTGACGATCCGTACGAGGCGCCGCTGCACGCCGAGATCACGATCGACACGGTGACGCACTCGGCCGAAGAGAATGCGCGGCGCATCCTGCGCTACCTGCAAGAGCGCGGGTTCGTGCGGCACGACGCAGTGGGAGACAGCCTCCACGCATCATGAGCGGATCTCGCCCGCTGTTGGTGAGCGGTCCGGCCCGCTCCGGCACCAGCCTGTTGTGCACGGCCCTGTCCGCGCATCCGGATCTGATGGTGGCCTCAGATCCGTACTTACCCTATTTTCGCTCACTGCGCAACGCGATGGCGCAGGACCTGCCCGGTTTCGATTCGTCCGCCGCGCTTTCGGATGGATACTTTTCCGACGACCGGACGGCACTCCTGGAGCAGGTCCTGTCCGCTTCGCTGGACGTTCCACTCGATCCGGCCGAAGGCGCGACGCTGGTGGAAGCCCTGCGGCGGCGAGCGGCGCACGCCTCTCCGGACCTCGTGGAAGGCATACCTGATCTGCTGGCCGGTGACTACCGTGCGATGCTGTCACGCGGCCTGCAATTAATTTCCAGGATACGGGGGGCGCGGCCCTGGGTCGGTTTCAAGGAAGCCTGGAACGTCGACTTCTTTCCGGCAATTTCGCGAGCGTTTCCGGAGGCGCGGTTTCTCGTCCTGCTGCGGGATCCGCGGGCGGTCGTGGCCTCGATGCTGGCGCTGTCGCGCAAGGACCCGTCGCAGCTGGCCCATCCATTGTCCTACGCCCGGCATTGCCGGAAATACATGGCGCTCTGCCGCCACTGGGAGAGTGACACCTGGATGCGCGAGCGCGTGCGGTACGTGCGCTACGAGGACGTGCTCAGGGACCCGCGCGCCGAGATGGAGCGCATTTGCGAATTCCTCGACATCCGCTATGACGCCTCGATGCTCGACGGCGAGAAATGGTTCGACTACGCGACCGGCCGTCCGTGGACCGGAAATTCCAGCTTTCTTTCCTCCATGAGCGGCGTGCGCCCGGAGCTGGCCGAACGCTGGCGTCGCGAGCTGTCGCCCGAGATCGAGGGCATGGTTTCCTACGTCTGCGGACCGGAAATGGCGCTGGTCGGCTACGACACCGGACCGCCTGACGAGGAGGCCATGGTGGCCGGCATTCAGCAAGGCGCCGATGGCGAGTACAGCTGGCGGAGCGATTTTCGCGACGCGCATACCGACGCCGGGTTCGAGCTGCTGCGTCGCGTGCTGCTCCGCATGGGGGGGCTGTCGACACCGCAAAAACGGCGCGCATTCCTGTTTGAGGACGTATTTGAAATGCTGAAAGGGAGCCAACGCCATGATCGACTTGCAGGAAGCCCGGCCTGACACCGGCCGGGACCGGGCACTGATGCCCCTCATCCGTGCGCTCTATCCCTACGCCATCGGATGCTGCTCGCCAGACAACGAGCCGTTTTTCGCCCGCGTGCAGCAAGAGCTGCCCCTGACGCTGCTGCGTTTTCCGTCGGACCAGACCTACAACGGATGGGTGGTCCCGAAGCTGTGGAGCGTGCAGAAGGCATCCATTTACCGGGACGGGGTGGAGATTTTCGACGGCACCTGCCACCCCATGGCGGTCGGCACCTATTCAAAGTCATTTCAGGGCGAGCTGGACTGGGACGAGCTCCAGAGATTCCTGGTGACGAAGGAATCCATGCCTAGCGCCCACGTGTACCACTGCATGTGGCAGTATCGCCCGTGGTCAGCGGAGTGGGCGCTGTGCGTGCCCTTCGAGACGTATTCGAAAATGGGGCCCGGCCGCTATCGCGTCGACCTGCAGACCCGCTACGAGCAGGGCGCCATGATCGTCGGCGAGTACGAGAAGCGCGGGCGTTCCGAGCGCACCATCGTCTTCAACGCGCACACCTGCCATCCGCGCCAGGTGAACGACGACCTGGCCGGCGTGGTCGTGCTCATTCGTCTTTTTCAGTGGCTGCAAACCCAGGACACCTATTACACGTATCGCCTGGTGCTGGCCCCGGAGCACGTCGGCACGGTGTTTTACATGCGCGACCGCTCGCCGGAGGACATCGGGCGCCTGGTGGCCGGGGCATTTTCCGAAATGCCCGGCACCGACGGGCCGATCAAGATCGCCTCCACCTTCCTGGGCAACCAGCCCATCGACCAGGCTTTCCGCAACGCGGTGCGCCACGGCGCCGAAGCCTACACCGAGGTCGGCTGGCGGGAGGGCGCCGGAAACGACGAGACGGTGTGGGAGGCGCCCGGTTATGAGGTTCCCTTCGTGCAGGTCAGCCGCTGCCTCGAGCAGTTCGATCCCTATCCCGAGTATCACACCAGCCTCGATACGCCGGAGCTGATGGTCGAGGCGCGGCTCAACGAGTTTTACGCGGTTTTTCAGCGGGTGGTGCAAACCCTCGAGCGCAACGCCGTGCTCAGGCGCCACTTCAACGGTCTCATCTGCCTGTCAAACCCGCAGTACCAGCTCTATCGCGAGCGGCCGGATCCGTCCGTGGTCAAGCACCTGGACGCCGACGCCGAAAAGTGGGGGCACCTTCTCGACTCGCTGTTCCGCTATTTTGACGGCCGCACGACGATCCTGGAGATCGCCGAGAAGCACGACCTGCCGTTTGACGAGCTTTATCGCTATCTCAAGAAATTCGAGGACAAGGAACTGGTGACGTTCGAGTTCTCACCCATCGAGCGCGTTCCGGTGTCCGCCATGGAGCCTCGGCCGTGATCGCCGTCGTTGACATGGGGATCGGCAACCTCCAATCGGTGCTGGAGGCGTTTCGACGGGTGGGCGCCGCGACGTTTGTCACCTCCAGCGCCGAAGAAGTCACGCGCGCCGAAGCCGTGGTATTGCCCGGAGTGGGCGCATTCGGCGACGGAATGGAGAGCCTTCGTGAGAAAGGCCTGGTCGAGCCGCTGCGCCGTCACGCCGCCGACGGCCGACCGCTCTTCGGCATCTGCCTGGGCATGCAACTGCTGGCCGAGGAGAGCGAAGAGCACGGCCGGCACGCCGGACTCGGCATCCTGCCGGGCCGCGTGGTCCGCCTGGCTCCGACGTCCAGGACCTGCCGGGTGCCAAACATGGGATGGTGCGACGTCCACCCGGTGCCCAGACCGGACGGGAAGCTGTTCGCCCGAGTACCTCACGGCGAGGCCTTTTACTTTGCCCACTCCTACCATGTTTCGGGGGCGCGTCCGGAGCACGTGGCCGCGATGATCGAGTACGACGGCGGAACCCTTGCGGCGGCCCTTGAGCACGACAATATTTTCGGAATTCAGTTCCATCCAGAGAAGAGCCAGGACGCCGGGCTGGAAGTGGTTGCCGCATTTATCGACGCGGTGCGCACCCTTCCGGTGCGAGCCTAGCCGTGGTTCGGCCCCGACTCATCCCGTGTTTGCTGCTCAAGCACGGCCTTCTGGTTCGCAGCCAGGAATTTCGCACGCACCAGGTGATCGGAAATCCCATCAACACCATCATGCGGCTGTCAAACTGGAGCGTTGACGAGCTGATCCTGCTTGACATCAGCCGGGAGGACGTACACGACCTGCGCCGCGACGACCTCGCGGTGGCGGACATCGGCGCCACCGCGGTGGAGGTGCTGCGATCGATTTCCCGGGTCTGCTTCATGCCGCTTACCTTCGGCGGGCGAATCCGCACCGTCGAGGACATGCGCCTGCGGCTGGAAGCGGGCGCCGACAAGTGCGCGATCAATACCCGGGCGCTGGACGAGCCGTCGTTCGTTGCGGAAGCCTCCCGCCGCTTCGGGGCGCAGTGCGTGGTGGTCAGCATCGACGTGAAACGCCACCTGGACGGGCGCTGCGAGGTGTTCGCCGAGGGTGGCAGACGCGCCACCGGACGCGATCCGGTGGCTTGGGCGCGGGAAGTCGAAGCGCTGGGCGCGGGGGAGATTTTTCTAAATTCCATCGATCGCGACGGGGGCGCCCGCGGCTACAAACTCGACCTGGTGCGCGCCGTTTCCGACGCGACCACCATCCCGCTCATCGCCTGCGGCGGCGTCGGCAAGTACGAGCACTTCGCGCCCGGCGTGCGCGAGGGACGCGCCAGCGCGGTCGCCGCGGCCAATATCTTCCATTTCTTCGAGCTGTCCTACCCGATGGCCAAGAAGGCCTGCCTGGAAGCCGGGCTCCCCATGCGCGCCGTCAAGGTGAACAGTCCGTATTTTCCGCGCGAGCCGTCCTATTCCGACGAGCAGAAGCAGCGCTCCCTGTGGCGGCTCGAAGTGCGCGAGGTCGACGAGGAAAAGTATTCCGGGAAGGGGCGTGGCAAAGTCCGCTGGTGCACGAGTTGCGTATATCCCTCCATCAGCGCGGCGCCGCTCGATTTCGACGAGAATGGCGTGTGCACCGGCTGCCAGGTGAGCGGCACCAAGCACTGGCTGACGCGCGAGGAGTGGGAGCGGCGCACCGATCTGCTGCGCGATCTGCTGGAGAAGTATCGCTGCCGTGACGGCTCGCGCTACGACTGCGTCATTCCGGTGAGCGGCGGCAAGGACAGCTATTTCCAGACGCACGTCATCAAGAACGTGCTCGGACTCAATCCCCTGCTGGTAACCTACAACGGTAACAATTATCTGGACGTGGGATGGCGCAACGTCCATCGCATGAAAGAGGTCTTCGGCGTCGACCACGTGTTCTATTCACCCAGCGTCGACCTGCTCAAGAAGCTGAACCGTCTGGGCTTCGTGATCATGGGCGACATGAACTGGCACGCGCACGTGGGCATCACCACGCTTCCCGTGCGCGTCGCGGCGCAGTTCAAGGTGCCGCTGCTGATCTGGGGCGAGCACGGCTACCTTGACCTGTCCGGCCAGTTCTCGATGGACGACTTCCCGGAGATGAGCTATCGCGACCGCCTGGAGCACTTCGCCCGGGCCTACGAGTGGAATTACATGGTGGGGTTCGAGGGAATCCGCTCCCAGGATATGATCGTCTACAAGTACCCCGGCGATCAGGAACTCTACGACCTCGACCTGCGCGGCCTCTACATCGGCAATTACGTTTACTGGGAGGCGAACGAGCACACGAAAATGGTCATGGAGACGTACGGCTTTGAGGGAAACACCGAGCCGTTCGATCGCACCTATCGCACCATGTCCAACCTCGACGACATGCACGAGAACGGCCTGCACGACTACTTGAAGTACGTCAAGTTCGGCTACGGCCGCGCCACCGACCACGTGTGCAAGGACATCCGGGCCGGCTTGATGACCCGCGACGAGGGCGTCGCCCTGGTGCGCAAGTACGATCACGTGAAGCCGCGCGACATGGCGCGGTGGTCGCGCTACGTCGGGATGAGCGAGGCGGAGTTTGACCGCATCGCGGACACCTTTCGCGATCCGCGCGTCTGGCGCCGGGAGCACGGCCAGTGGGTCAAGGACAATATCTGGGACTAAAGTGAGTATATTATGGAAGTACAGCCGGCAGTAATAACCGAGAAACTGTCCGAGAAGGAGCTGTGCCCCGAGCAGCTGCTGGGCGGCCAGGAGGCGGCATTCGCGCGCGACATCGAGCGGTTGAAGGCGCGCCGCGCCGAGTTTGTGGCGGTCCGCTGTCCGGGCTGCGACTCCCCGAGTGCGAGTCCGACGCTCGTGAAATTTACCTTCCAGTACGTCACCTGCAACGACTGCCAGACGCTGTATATGAGCCCACGGCCTTCCGAAGCGGTGATGGCCGACTATTATCGCGATTCCGAGAATTATCGCTACTGGGCGAAACATATTTTCCCGTCTTCCGAGACGTCGCGCCGGGAGAAAATTCACCGGCCGTGGCTGGAGCGGGTGATCGGTTTCTGCGACCGCTTCGGGATCTCTAAAGGCGTCCTGATGGAAGTTGGCCCGGGCTTCGGAACGTTTTCGGCGCTGGCCACCGAGTCCGGGCGTTTTTCCCGCGTGGTTGCGGTGGAGTGCACGCCGGAGCTGGCGGACGCCTGTCGAGCGCGCGGCGTCGAAGTTGTGGAAAAGCGCATCGAAGAGGTGGGCGAGGAGGTCCCAGGTGCCGACGTGGTGGTGTCGTTCGAATGCCTCGAGCACCTTTTCGCGCCCCGCGCCTTTCTGGAGAGCTGCGCGCGCCGGCTGCGTGCGGGCGCCCTCCTGGTGCTCTCCTGCCCCAACGGCCAGGGATTCGACGTGGCGGTACTGGGCGCCGAGTCGCTGGCCATCGACGCGCAGCACGTGAACCTGTTCAATCCTTCGTCGCTGTCCCGGCTGGTGGAGGCGTGCGGCTTTGAAGTGCTGGAGGTCAGCACGCCCGGGCGCCTGGACGCCGAGTTCGTGCACGACGCGATTCGCGAGGGGCGCTTCGAGGTTTCCGAGAATCCCTTCTTGAAGCGCGTCCTGGTGGACGAGTGGGAGCGGCTCGGCTGGCCGTTCCAGCAGTTTCTGGCCGAGAACGGCCTGTCCTCACACATGTGGATGGCGGCGCGGCGCCGCGGGGGAGGGTAGATTATGCAGCAGTTTTCCTACCAGGAGTACGTCGCCGACGAAGACTTCATGCGCGGCTACCGCGAGTACCAGGAGAAGTATCGCCACTCCGCGCGCGAGAGCGACAAGGTGCTCATCGAGATGGTGCGTGAAGCCGGCGGTCGCAGCGTGCTCGACATCGGATGCTCCACCGGCAATTTTCTGCTCCATCTCAAGAACGGCATTCCCGGCCTGGCGTTGACCGGCGGCGACCTCGTGCCCGCCATCCTCGAGGAAGCGCGCCAGCGTCCGGAGCTGGCCGGAATTGGTTTCGAGGAGATGGACATCTTCAAGCTGGCAGCCCGCGAGGCTTATGACGTCGTGGTCGCCAACGCGGTGGTCCACATGTTCACCCACGATCAGCTCGCCGTCGCATACCGGAGCATCCACGACGTGCTGCGACCCGGCGGGTGGTACATGGCCTTCGACCTGCTACACGAGTTCGAGCAGGATCTGGCCATCATGGAGACGTCAAAAACCCATCCGAGCGGGCTCCTGCTCCATTACCGTCCCATGTCCATCGCCCGCCGCCTGCTCGAGGAGCAGGGCTTCACGGACGTCGAGTTCCGCCCCTTTGAAATTCCGATCGACCTTCCCCGCCACCCGGACAACGCCGAACTGATCAGCTACACGGTCCCCACCCGGGAGGGCGGCCGCCTGAATTTTCGGGGGATTCTATGCCAGCCCTGGTGCCACATGCGAGCGCGGTGGGCCTGAACGGGCTTCCCGGTTCGCGCGCAGCCAGAGTTCCAGGTTGAGCAGTTGCCAGAGGAACATCATGTGGTTGTCGGCGACGCGCCCGCTGGACACGATGTCTTCGTGCTCATCGATGATGGCGCGCACCTTATCGACATGATAGATGCCACGCTCGCGGAATTCTTGTGAGCCCACGATATCCAGCAAAATTTCGCGGCCGGGGCCGGAAAACCACACGTGGGCGGGAGCGTTCCAACCGGTTTTCTTGACACGCGTTCGCGTCTGCTCCGGCAGGACGCCGCGCATGGCCGCGCGCAACAGGTGCTTGGTCACGCCGTCCCTGACCTTGAGGCGGGAGGGCACGGCGAACATAAACTCCACCACGCGGTGGTCGAAAAACGGCCAGATCACGCCCAGGCCGAAAGCGGAGGCCTGGCGGTCGGCCGCCCGGATGCAGCACGGAGACGTCTCGCGAAAGATGTCATGGTAGGAGCGGTTTTTCAAGTAGCTCGGAAAAATGACGTCCATTTCCGGCTCGAAAGCCGCCAGATCGAAATACTCGGGCCGCACCGCGTCCGCGTATCGCATGAGCCGGGCGCGATCGGGCAGGCAGCGGCCCGGCGTGTCAAGATCCACCAGGCGCTTGAGGCCGGCGCGCATCACGTCGAAAGTTTTCTTGAATACCGGGTGGTCGTGGTACTCGATCCACTTGCGGGTCTCGGCGTCCAGGCGCGCTTCGTCCCCCGCCGCGGCGAGGTCGGCGAAGAAAAAGAAGAAGTGCTCGTACTCGCCGGCATTCAGCTCGTCGCCGCCCAGGCCGCCGAACAGGTCCCGCACGCCTTCGCGCGCGGCCTCCTCGCACAGCAGGTAGTGCGAGAGCCAGGTCGCGGTGGCCACCGGCTCGTCGTTGGCCGCGATCATGCGGGGCACCACGTCGAGCAGGTCCGGATTTCCGATGCGCCCGACGTGCCACTGGGAAACCGTTGCGTCCAGCGTCTCGCGGATTTCCTCCGACTCGTCGTAGGTTGCGTCTTCGTAGGCGGTGGAAAACGCCTGCTGGCGCTCGCCCAGGTGGCGCACGGCACAGGCCAGCACGGATGAGGAATCCATGCCGCCGGACAGGGTGAAGGCCGGGCGCCGCGCACGCTCCAGACGAATGCGGACCGCATCCAGCAACAAAGCTCGGTAACGCTCGGCCAGCGTCTCCTCGTCCTCCTCCAGGTCGCCGCGCTCGACGAGCCGCCACCACGGCGCCACCTCAATCCGCCCATCGCCGAAACTGAGCAGGTGCCCGGCCGGAAGCTGGCGGATGTTTCGATAAGGCGAGGCCTGCGGATCGTTGTCGAACGTGCGGTAGTGCGAGCCGGCGAAGAGCGCAACAAACTCGGGATTTTCCTCCCGGGCAACGGCCGGCACTTCGAAGAGCGCGCGCATGCGGGAGGCGAAGGCGAAGTCCTCCGACGTGCGCGCGTAATACATGGGTCGAAGACCGAAGCGGTCGCGTGCCAGGGAAAGCCGCTGCGTGCCCGCGTCGTACACGGCGAGCGCGAAATCCCCGTTGATGCGCTGCAAGGTGGATTCCAGCCCGGCCCGTTCGATACGTCCAGCAACGACGTCGGCGTCGGTGCCGGTCTCGGGAAAATCGGCGCGATTATAGATGCAACCGTCGAAAACGACGGTCAGGCCGCCGCGCCGGGCGACCGCCGGATCTTCGTGAGGCAGCCACCATGCGCCCAGCGTGGCGTCGCCGTCACGTTCGAGGGAGGCAAGACCCCAAGCCGTTGGGGCAACCGCCTCAAGCATCCGCCCAGCAATCCCGCGGAGTGGATTTCCCACCAGTCCGACAATTCTCGGCATGCGCTCAAATGCTCCGTTCCGCGACCAGGATACGCCAGTAGTGCGGCAGGTCCACCACCATTTCCACGCCATCGCCGCTGCGGCGGTCGGGTACTTGCGTCACCTGGAATCCGCGCTCTTCCATGAGGGAGACAATTTCCGCGAGCGGATAAATATTGTGATAGACACGAATGTGCCGCTTGCCCTCATCCAGGTACGGATCCGGCGTGTAGCGGATCACCAGATCATCCCCGAGGCTCTCGCGCAGGACCACCCTGCGTCGGGCATGCGCCAGCATCGCTTCGAGCGCGAGCCCGTAATGCGGGCAGTTGGTGAGCACGTTGAAGCAGAGGATGTTGTCGTAGTCCTGGTCAAGACCTTCAATGGTACCCACCGTGAAGCGCTCGCGCGCGAGCCCGGCGCGCGGGCACATCTCCTCGCGGGCCAGGGCGATCATCTCCGGCGTGAAATCGAGCCCGTGATATTCCACAGGGACGCCGCGCCGCCGCAGGGCGTGCAGGTAATATCCTCCCCCGCATCCGGCATCCAGGAGGGTTTCGCCAGGGCCCACCCTCTCGGCCAGGATCTCCGCGGCCTGCCCGGCGCAGGTCATCTCTTCGGCTTCCTCGCGGCAGCGGCGGCGGTACAGCTCGAAGGTGCCGCGGTCGTTGCACCACGGGTTCCACAGCGGATTCGCGGCCGACGTGTGGGTCACTTCACTTGACGGCATGGACCGTCCACATGCTCTGCAGGTACTCGTCGTAGCCGCGCTTCGCGGCTTCCTCGCGCGGTAAATAATAAGTGGTGAGGCAGGGATCGACGACGGAAAAACCGGTCAATAGCTCGTGCAGCTCCTCGGCGGAGAAAAAGTGCGCGAGACCGATATTTGACAGATGAATTTTCGACGAGCCGTCCTCCAACAGCAGCGAGCCCGGATCCTCGGGAAGCTGCTCGGCCTGCTTGCGCTGAAAAATCGTGTGGCCCCGCTCCAGCATGTAGCCCACGAAGATGCCGCCCGGCTTCAGCAGGCGGCGCACTTCGGCAAACGTCTTCAGGCGCGTCTGGCGATCGAGGTGCTGGAAGACGCAGGCTTCGATGATTCCATCAAACGACGCATCTGGGAACGGCGCCTCGGCCACGGAGCCTTCCACCAGATCGCCAACCCGCTCTCCGACGCAGTGGTGCGCGAGGTTCGCGCGACCCAGCGCGAGGGCTTTCGGGGAAATATCGATACCGCTCACCCGCACCCCTTTGCGGGCCAGCCACACGAGATTGGGGGCGGCGCCGCAGCCCATTTCCAGGAAATGGAGATCGCGCAGCGCCTCCGGCGTGTAGCGGCCGCGAAAATAATACGAAACGGTGCGCACCAGCGCTTCGACCGGCGCGGTGTTGTAGGCTTCGAGAGCGATGGCTTCTTCGAAGGAATCATCCCACAATTGCTTTGGATCGGATGCCAGGCTCATGTTTCCTCCGACATCGGGCTTATAAATGCCCGCAGCGTGAATTTGGTGCTCGGCTCGCGCAGCCGCTCCAGCGTTTCGACGCGGAAGCCCGCACGGGTGGCCAGCAGAGCCAGCGACGCCATGCTGAACACGTGATAGTGGTCGACAAAGAATTCCTCGCGGCCGGGACCTTCGTCGATGGCCGCCTCGCCGTCCGGCAATTCGACGTAGACGCGGCCGTCGGGCTTGAGAAAGCGCGCCGCCCGGGCGAGCATGGCAACGGGGTCGCGCACGTGCTCGAGCACCTTGTTGAAAGTGATGAGATCATACTCTCCCAGGTCCTCTCGTGCCATGAAGTCGCCGTGGATGGCGTCCACGCCGACCGTCTCGCGCGCGTGACGGCAGGAGCGCTCGTCGGGATCCAGCGCCACGCAGCGCCAGCCGGCCGCCTTCATGCGGTGCAGGAACACGCACAGGCCGGAGCCGACGTCGAGGACCGAGCCAGAGGTGCCGGCAACTTCCAGGATGCGCCTCACCCGCCCGACGTTGTCCGAGCACGATGGATCCAGGCCGCTGATGCGCTCGAAAGCGCGACGAAGGCCCTCCAGGTCTCCGTAGTTGGCGTCCACGTAGTCTCCGGCGTAGAGCGTGTCGTGATCCATCTCGTCCACCGACACGAAGTGGCCGCAGCTCTGGCAGCGAAGCAGGTCGCGCCGATAGGTCCCGGAAGTGGCGGCAAAGCGCACTTCTCCCTCGGGAGGCGCCTCGTAGCGGTGGACCAGCACGAAACGATTCGACGCGCAGGGACACGACAACGGGGCCCGCGCCGCGCGCAGCACTTCCTCAAGACGGGCCAGCGTGTCACCGTCGTCGAGCCAGCCCAGCACCTCGTTCGACTCCAGCCGGAGATACCGCTCGAAATCGGCTTCCTTGCCGCGCTCCAGCAAAAACACGTAATACTTCTGGTCCGGACTCCTGGCCAGCGCGGCGCGCAGGCCGAACGACGAGAGCCGCGCGTTCATGGACGGCGTGGCGTAAAATCCCCATACCTTGCGCGCGAGGTCGTACTCCGCGCCGCCCTCGGTCACGAAGGTCACCTGCTCGTCGGGCTCCAGCAGCACGCGCGCGCAATCCCGGATGCGGATGGGCTCGCCGCGCCCCACCACGAACTCGCGGGGAGGATCAATTGGGGTCAGCTTCATGACCAGCTCCACTCCGGCACGATGAAATTGTCGATCTCCCAGTGGCCGTTGCGCCGACTCCACACTTCGGGATTGCGGAATTTCTCGCACACTTCAAAAAAACGCTCTCTGGAAACGCCCAGCCACGCGCAGAATTTATCGATGTCGGCGTGGGGCGTCTCGTCGCCGCGCTCGCGCAGCACGCGCAGGGCCTCGTCGCGGGTCATGCGGCCGTTGCGGATTTCCAGCGAGAGGTTGTCGAAGGTGCGGGTGAAGCCAAACTTGTACCACTTCAGCCAGTGATGAATGGAAATGAAGTCGTCGTCCACGTCCGCATAATTGTAGAAACCGGTGCGGGCCCCCTCCGCGCGCTCGCGGAATCCGTGGGCGCGCGCCACGGCATAGGTGGTGGACGGATCCCAGCGGAAATAGTAGCCGAGAAAAATCGCCAGGATGCCGCGCGCCTTCAATTCCCCGTCGCTGGGCCACATGTACGGCGTCATGTCACGCTCGGACAGCTCCTCGCCAATCCAATCGCGCCAGGTCGTTCCCTGAGTAACGCCGTAGGTACGCAGCCACGCCTCATCCAACGCGAACCCGCGGCGAGCGTCGTCCTCTCCACCGTACTCGAACGCCGAGTTCTCTCCCCACACCACCAGGGGGATGTCGTATTTCACCGCCACGTTCAAGGGGATCGAGAACAGGGCCATGTGCATCGGCACGGCCGGTGCCCCGTGCCGCTCCAGCGCCAGCCAGGTAAAGCGCTTCTCCACGGACGGGTTGATCGAGAAATCCAGGTGGTCGACGCCGAGCCCGATCAGGTTGTCGAGGTTGCGCTGCCCCAGCGCCGTGCGTCCCGGCGGCCGCCAGGTGACGGCCAGGGGCTTCAGCCCGTACTCCAGGCACTTGAGGACCTGCCACGTGCTGTCCTTGCCGCCGGAGACCGGAATCACGCAATCCCAGCCCTTGCCGCGCCGCCGTGCGTTTTCCACGACCTCGCGGAACAACCGCTCGCGCGCGTCCCAGTCGATGCGGTCCTTGTCGTCGGAGGTGGCGCAGTTGCACCGCCCGCTCTCGTCAAAGCGGATATTGGGACGGCTGTGCGGCGTTACGCAGCGCTGGCAGTACTTCACGCCGCGAACTCCTCAAGAAACATCTTGGCGCACACGAAGTAAAACAGGAACTTGCTCTGGCTGTTCGGGAGAAACGATTTCTCCAGCAATCCCTCTATCTTGTCGCGGCGCACGTGCTCGAAAATCGGCGACGCGTCCACCAGCCAGGCGCGCACCTCGGGATCCGACACGTCGAGAAAATCCAGTATGGGCGCGTTGAATCCGACTTTGCGGCGGTTGTCCAGCACCGGATCCGGCACGATGCCGCGCATCGCGTCGCGCAGCACCGCCTTGGCCCTCCCCTCCTGTATCAGGTGGCGCGACGGGATTGCGTAGCAGTAGTCGAACAGGCGCCGGTCGAGATACGGCGAGCGGTTCTCGATGGAATAGTACATGGCGTTCAGGTCGTCCTCGTGGAGAATCACCGGAACGGCCTCGTGGAACATCTCGTTGAGCATGCGGTTGCGCAGCAGGCTGTCGGTGAAATGCCGCTCATGGAATGGCGCCTGCCAGGGCCGCGTCAGGTAATCGGCAAAGCTCTCCGCATCGAGAAAAATGTGGTCGCGAAACCCCGGGTCCTCGATGAACAGATCCGGATTCGACAGGAACGGATTGCGCACGATCGGCTTGATGTGCTCGCTCCAGGCGCTCACCGAGGCGGCGTGCAGCGCGGGCTCCCGGTGCACTTCGTACAGGTAGGCGAGATGGTGATCGTAGTAGCCGGAGAACAATTCGTCGGCCGCCGTGCCGCTCACCGAGATGCGGTAACCGTGGGCGGCGATTTGCTCCATCAGCAGCCAGTGCGCATAATAGGTGATGGTGTAGACCGGCGCGTCGTGCTGGCGGATCAGCGCGCGCAGGCGGGGGAGGAATTCGGTCACCCTGGTGGGGATGGAGGTGTGCCGCAAACCCAGGGCCTGCACCACGTGCGCCACCATGTCGGACTCCTCGTAGCGCTCGTCTTCACTGGCGATGGTGAAGCCGTGCACGTCGTAGCCGAAGGTGCGTTTCGCGATGCTGATGAGCGCGTTGGAGTCGACGCCGCCGCTCATGCAGAAGGCCAGCGGCACGTCCGCCCGCAAGCGTATCCGCACCGCGTCGATCAGGCGCTCCCGCACGCCGGCCACCGCTTCCGGGTAGCTCATGTCCTCGCAAGGCGAGAACGCCGGCTCCCAGTAGCGGCGCTCCCGCTCCCGACCTTCCGCGTCAATCTCCAGCAGCGACGCGGCCGGCAGCTCTGTTACCCCTCGAAAGAACGAGCGGTTTCCCTTGTAGAGATCCTTGTACCCGTTCACCAGGTAGCGGTAAAGGTTGTCGAGGTCGACCTCGAAACGGCGGCCGCTCAGTGCCGCCAGGAATTTAATCTCCGAGCCAAAGTACAGGCCGTCATTGTCCCGAAACAGGTAGAGCGGCTTTTCCCCGAAGCGGTCCCGGGACAGCAGCAGGCGGCCGCTTTCCCCGTCGTAGCAGGCGAACGCCCACATCCCCTCGCACTCGTCGAGGGCGTCGACGCCGCGGGTTTTCAATACGCGGAGCAGCACCTCGGTGTCCGAAGTAGTGTGGAACGAGTGGCCTTCCCGCGCGAGCGATTCGCGCACTTCCAGGTAGTTGTACAGCTCGCCGTTGAACGCGATACTGTGGGATCCGTCCTGAAACGGCTGGTTGGAGCGGGCGTCCAGGTCGATAATGTTGAGTCGGCTGTGCAGCAGGGTGAGCATGCGCCCGGCCGGACCTTCGAAGCGTCGCCACTCGGCGTGGTCCGGACCACGCCGACGCATCCGCGCGAGCGTCTCATCGATGCGGGCCGGATCGATCGCGCGCGTGCCAAAATATCCCGCAATACCGCACATGGCTACTCCACGTCCCCCCCCGTGATCGGCGTGCCGAAGGCCACGTCGCGCAGGAGCGCCCGCCCGATCAGCCGGCTTTCCTGGCCCGGCGGGAGGCCCACGGGAGGCCTGATCCAGAGGAGATCCTCGAAGCGGACCCGATGCCCGCGCGCCAGATCGCTGGAGGCCACGATGGCCCGCCGGGCGACCGCGGCGATCGGGACCTCCGAGGGCTGGACGTCCTTGGACGGGCGTCCCAGCAGCTTTTCCACGCGGCGCACCTGGGAGACGAGCAGGCGCATTTCCGCGGGGTCCGCGGACAACTGGTGGTCTCGAAAGTCTGAGAAATTCTTGTCGAGCGTGAAGTGCTTCTCGATGATGCGCGCGCCCAGCGCGACGGCTGCAAGACAGGCCTCGGTGCCCAGCGTGTGATCAGAGTACCCGACGGTGCAGCCCAGCGCCGCGTGAAGGACAGGCAGCACGCTCAGGTGCGCCTCCTCGTCAGGAACCGGATAGGCGGACACGCAGTGCAGCATCGCCAGGTCGCCCTGGATGCCGCCGCGCGCCCACTCCTCCCGGACGAAGCCGGCGATGCCGCGGGCTCCCTCCAGATCGGTCATTCCGGTGGAGATGACCAGCGGTTTCCCCGTCTGGCACGCAAAGGAGATGAGCGGATAAAAATCATTGTCGCCGGAGGCGATTTTGAAGCAGTCCACGATGGGGGCCAGGAAGCGCGCGCTCTCCAGATCCAGCGGCGTGGAGAAAAAGCCCACGCCAAGCGAGCGCGCAAGCCGCTCCAGAGCAGCAAACGTCTCATAGGAGAGCTGGAATTTTTGCAGCCGGCCAAAGCGGGCCGCATCCGCCGCGCTCGAGAAAAGGCGCGCCTGAAAGGTCTGAAACTTTACCGCGTCCACCCCGCTGGCGGCCGCTTCGCGTATCATCCGCTCGGCGACGTCCGGGTCGCCTTCGTGGTTGTTGCCGATCTCGGCGACGATGAAAACCTGTCGGTCGCAGTCGTGTCCACCGATGATCACGGCCGCACCGGTTTCCCTTCGCGGGCGTGCAGGTGCAGCACGTACTGGCTTCCACACAGGCGGAATCCGCTTTTCTCGTAAAAGCGCGTCGAGGGAACGTTGGCCACCTGCGTCCCCACGCGGAGCACCTCCACTTCGGAATACTTGTCGACAAACGCCGCCATCAACGCAGCGCCCACGCCGGCGCGCTGTCCCTCCGGCGCCACGCCGATCAAATCGATGACCGCCCTCGGGCCGTCACGCAGAACCGCCAGAAAACCGGCCGGGCGGTCATTCACCAGCGCCACCAGCACGTGCTCGCCGCGCTTGCCGTCGAGACAGCTCCGCACCCAGGATCGCTTCAATTGATTGGCGACTTCGACCTTGATCAGGGGATCAAGATGAAACCTGGAAAAGCGGAAACAGGAAGCGGCGATGTGCAGAACCGCTTCGGCGTCGTCGGGAGTGCAATCGCGCACGGGGAGCGACGACGGCGCCGGGTGCCCGACCGGCCGATCGAACGTGACCGCGGTGTCCACCACGTAAAATCCAACCGCGCACAGGCGCGCCACCTCGGCCACCCGGTCCGTGTCGACCCTTGCGTAGTAGAATGCGTCCGCCTGGTCACCGACGTGGCGGGCAATCCCCTCGGCGAAGGTCACACGGTATGCCGGGCGGCCCAGCGCCGCGCCCAGCCACGCGTCCTCGACGACGACGCCGGTCTGGACCGCCATCAGGTGGCCGCCGCCAGCGCGGGCTCCCGCTGCATGAACTTCATGTACCACTCGATGTAGCGCGGAAAGCCCTCATCGATGGAAAACCGCGGATCGTAGCCGATGAGCTGGCGCGCTTTATCCACGCTCAAGGTGCCGCGGAACGGCATCAGCCGGTCCCGCTCCACCGACTCCACTTCCACGTCGGGGAAATAACGACGCACCATTCCCACCAGGTCCTTGATGGGCCGCGAGCCGCCGTAGGTCATGTTGAAGATCTGGTTGCGAGCCGCCGGGTGCTCGATGCTCTTGCAGATTCCCGACACGAGGTCGTCGATGTAGGTGAAATCCAGGCGCTCGGCACCGTCCCCGTCGATGCGCAGCTTCTTTCCCAGGAGCGCGTTCTCGATGAAGATCTGCCCCACCCGGCGGCTCACGCAGCGCGGGCCATAGAGGGCGGACGGGCGAATGATGGTGTAGGGCAGATTGAACACCTGCTGATAGGCAATGACGATCTTCTCGCCGGAAACCTTGAGCGCCCCGTAGATGCCGATGGGATCCAGCGGATGATCCTCGTCGACGCGCTCGGTGCGGAAATTGCCGTACACCATGCTCGAGGAGAGAAAAATAAAATGGCAGTCCCGCTCGCGGGTGGCGTCCAGGGCGTTCTCCAGCGTCCGCAGGCTGTGATCGAACGTGTTGAAGGGATTCTTGTTGGAACGTCCGTCATGCGACACCGCCGCGAGGTGCACGATGACGTCCGGTTTGAGGCTGGCCAGCAGGGGGGAGAGCACGTGGTAGTCGCGAGCGTCCTGGGGGTGCAACACGACACCGGCGTCGCGCAGCAGGTCGAGCCGCTGGTTGACCATGCGGATGTACAGATCGCGATTCTCCGAATATTCGGTCGACAAGGACAGCAGGTTGTTGACCTGCAATCCGTCGATGATGTCCACCCGGGCGCCCCTGCGCGTCAATTCCAGGGCCAGGTGATGGCCGATAAATCCGGCCCCGCCGATAAGCGCAATTTTCTTGCCTTGCATGTGTGTCATTCCTCGACTTTGCTCAAGGCGTG
>VGFD01000032.1 GCA_016868975.1 Armatimonadota bacterium
AACCAGCTTTTCCTGCGCCGTCAGGAGGAGAGGCTCCTCGGGCAGGTTGAAGCCCGCGGTACGGACACCTTCAATCGCCTCCTTACACAATCGTGTGGCCGCGTCTCGTGACACCTCGATGGCCAGCGTGTCACCGTCCGACTTGACCGCCTCGAATGGCACGCGGCCGTCGCAAACCAGATCGCAACGCGAGCGCAGGCTGTAGCCGCGCACGTCCTGTTCGGCCACGGCAAGCAGGCCCAGGGCGGCAAGCAAGGCACGGGCAGCCACGTCACGTTCCCCGCCCCCAAAACGCAGCCGACGGAGGGCGGAAAAACTGAGGACAAAAGTATGTTCAAGATGGTCGCAGGTGGCACCGAGCGGGGCAACGGTGGGCGCAATGTTGCCGTGGTTGATTTCCGACGGCCGGACCTTTTTCGCATTCTTTCCCGCACCGCCGGTCGTGACATCCCAGCCGGCCGCGCCTTTGAATACTTCCACTTTTCTGAGCACGCCCAGCGGATCGATGCGGCTGCCGGTCCGGCGCCCCAGGGTCCTGGGCTCGACTTCTCCGGTGCGCTGGTTCTCGAGGGTTTCCACCGGGACGTCGACGCCGACGATTTCGGAGACGAGACAGCGGGCGAATTTGGCACCCAGGCCACCGCCCTCGCCGGTCGAGTGCCAGGCACCGAAGAGGAGCGCGGTGGGCGACGTCTCGAGAACGACGGCGGCGTCGTCCAGCCGGGCCTTTGCCAGCCGCTGGCCGACTTCGCTCTTCATGAAGGGCACGCCGTCGAGCAGGCTGTCCCGCAAGATCGCGTCGTACACGCGGTGCGGGGCGTCCAACGAGGTAACGTTGCCGAGCCCTTCCACCCGGTCGCCGAAGTCCACGACGATGTGCGGAATGTGGACGGCACCGTCGCGGATTGCGTGCAGCAGACTTTCCTCCAGGCGGTTGGCCTGAGACTGCACGCTGTCGACGAGCACGCACCATACCGGGGCGCCATTGAGCCGGCGCAGCTCGTATACATGGCGGGGCGGGCTGTTCTTGTTCTCGCCAGGCTAGGTTGGCGGGAAGATCTTGTCTCCCTTGCCACCTACCGGCTGCAACGTCTGCCGCCGGCGGATGGCCGCCATGTCGGAAACCATGTTGCGAAGCTGCTTCTATTCGAGCGTGGCCATTGGATATATCCCCCTATCAATCTGGTTTCAGGCGTGGATGCGGAGGATGCATACCCCCGCGCTTACGTTTGCCACTTCCGTCCGCTTGCCGGGGTCGCCTGCCACCCAGCATTGCATGGCAGGTACGTCAAAAAGTGTCGTTGTCGTAGCCCCTGTCCGAACGGTGCGAAGAGGGCGGGCCCGCAGCGCGCCGAAGTGTGCCACGATGCCGTCGGTGTTTCCCGGAATGGATCCCTACATTGAAGCGCAGATCTGGACGGACTTTCACACCGAGCTCGTGAGCGGGATTCGGGCCGCAATACAACCGCTGTTGCGGCCGCTGTACGTGGCGTTAATCGAGCATCGGGTCTACGTGGAGCGCGCACCAGATGAGCAGCCCGGCTCAATGACACCCGACGTCACAGTGGTGGACGCCGCTCCCGGTGGTCAGGCAACTGTCTCTCGGCCGACTGGAGTAATCTCGCCAGTGCTCGTCCCTTTGCCGATGTCCGAGGAAGTTCGAGAGCCGTACCTGACCGTCCGCCTTCCTGATACAATGGAAGTCGTCACGGTGATTGAACTGCTCTCGCCCGGCAACAAGCGGCCCGGCAGCGAAGGGCGCCGGGAATATCTGGCGAAGCGCGAGGCAGTCCTCAAGAGCGCGGTCCACCTTATTGAGATTGACCTGCTGCGAGGCGGCGCGCGCGTGCCGATGGCCGCTCCCCTGCCCTCCGCGGACTACTACGTCGTCATCAGCCGCGCGCCCCGTCGACCACTGGCTGAAGTGTGGCCAGTTCCACTCCGACAGCCATTGCCCGCCGTGCCGGTCCCGCTGGCCGATCCGGACGCCGACGTGCTCCTTGACCTCCAGCAGGTGATGGACGCCTCCTTCGAGCGCGGTGACTACGGACGCGTTCTCGACTACACGCGAAACCTGCAGCCGCCAATCAATGAGCGCGACGTGCACTGGGTGCAGCAGGTCCTGCAGGGATAGATGTCGGGTTCACCCGTGGGCCCGACTCCTGGGATGTCGGGTTCACCCGTGGGCCCGACTCGCGACTCGCGGTTCGTCGAGGCACAACGTTAGAGCGGTGATGAGCACCCGGCTCAATGTTGCTCGTGACACGCGCCCGGTGCGTGTCCGTGGTCAGCGTGGCCCTCGTGCGTAAACTCTATCGCGCGGCTGTCCGCGTACGGCATGCACTCGTGCTTCTCGAAAACCTGATCGATCCAGTAGGGCTCTGACACTTGCTGCTCCTAATACCGCGGCGACACGTACACCGGCAATCCGGCGTCAACTAGATCTACCGATCAACGACAACTATTTTTTCCGATCTAGCGCCAAGACGCCAAGACGCCAAGAGAGTCGTCTCGGTTAGCAGGGAGCACCCTCGTAGGTGTAGGCGGACCGAGCCTACCGGCGGGCCGTCCGGCACCATCGATCTTGTAGCGCACGAACCGCGCCTGGAAGCGGACCTGCTGGGCGCCCTGCAGCGACGCGCGGGCCAGGTTGCGAGTCCACTTTTATTTCATCCGCAAGCGCGGAACCGATGAGGACCAGCACAAGGCCAGCCAGCAGGAGGACGCCGCGCACGTTCAGTTCACGCTCACCGGCGTCGTGGGCATCCCGTCGTCGATGGGCGCGGTTTCCCACTTTACCCACTTCAGGTCGGTCACGAAAATCGTGTAGATTACCGGCACCACCAGCAGCGTGACGAACGCGGCCACGCCGAGGCCGCCGATCTGCGCGTAGCAGAGCGGCTGCCAGAGGGGGCCGCCGTCGATGGCCAGCGGAAACAGCGCGGTAATCGTCGCGCCGATGGTGATCATCACCGGGCGCAGGCGCATGATGCCCGCGTCGATAATCGCGTTCTCGAAGTCGTCGCCCTTTGAGTGCGCCTCCTCGATGTAGTCGAAGAGCACGATGATGTGGCTGACGATCACGCCCATCAGGCTGATGATGCCCAAAAACGACATGAAGCCGAAGGGCACGTTCATGATGGTCAGCCCGAAAATGGCGCCCACGATTCCGAACGGCACCGCCGCCGCCACGATGAACGGCTTGATGGCGTTCTTGAACTGGAAGACCAGCGACAGGTAAATCAGGAGGATGGACACCATCATCACCTGCACGAGGTTTTTGAAGCCCTCGTCCTGCTGGTGCTGATCACCGTCGATCTTGTAGCCGTAGCCGACCGGCAAACGGGCGAAAAACTCCTCCAGATGCGGGCGCGCCGCCTTCATGACCTCCGACGAGAGGTGCCCGGGGATGGGGAAGCAGCCCACCGTGATGCAGCGCTGCTGCCAGCGGCGCTGGATGCGGCTGGTCACCATTTTGTATTTCACGCTGGAAAGCTGGCCCAGCGGGACCTTTTCCGAGCCTTCCTTCGAATAAACATAGAGGTTGTCGATGTCGGAAAGCTGCGAGCGGTCCTGCACCTGCAACCGCGTCGCAATGGGGATGACCTTGCGGCCCACGCGCATGGCGCCCACCTGCGCGCCGCTCAGGCCGGCGTAGGACGAAGAGGCCACGTCGTAGTTGGTGAATCCCGACATGTTGGCGCGCGCCGAGTGGGTGTCGACGTCCACCGAAAACGAGTCCGCCCCCCAGTCGTCGCGCGTGCGCGCGGCCAGCGGGATCTTGCGGAAGATATTCTGGCACTCGATGGACAGCGCGCGCAGCGTGGGGATGTGCGGGCCGGTGATGCGGATCTGCACCGGCATGTCCACCGGCTTGCCGGTCTGCAACTGGCGCACGTCCATGGTCACGCCCGGCGCGGCGCGCGACAGGCGGTCCTGGAGCGCGAACACGACCGGCGCGGTGAAGTCCTCGTCGGTCAGGTTGACCGTCACCTGCGCGTAGTTAAGCTGCGCCTGCTGCGGGGACAGCGTGTTCCAGAAGCGCGGGCTGCCGCCACCCACGTAGGTGGCGATGGAGTGGAGCAGCTCGCCCTCCTTGTAGCCCTTCTCCCTTTCGAATTCTCGGCAGGTGTCGCGGATGATCTCCTCCGCCTTCACCGTCGCGGCGTTGGTCACCGCCAGCGAGCAATTCTCCGGCGCCCACACGTCGACGTAGAACATCGGATTGAGATCGGTCGGGAAAAACGCGGTGGGCATCCGGGTGAGCGCCACAAATCCCACGAAGATGAAGGCCAGCCCGCCCAGCACGAACTTGACGCGGTGGTGGATGGCCCACGAGACGGTGCGCGTGTAAAATGCGTAGAAACCCTGCTTGCGCAGCTCTTCCACCGGCGGCGTGAGCAGCGGCCGCAGCATGATCGATCCCAGGAACGGCACGAACGTCATTGACGCGATGCGCGAGGCCACCAGCGCGCACGTCATGGTGACCGGCAGGCTGTAGAGGAACTCGCCGATATCCCCGGTGATGCCGAGAAATGGCAGGTAGGCCACGATATTCGTAATGGTCGCGAAGGTGGTCGCCTCCGCCAGTTTCGTAGGCCCCAGCCAGGAGGCGGTCAGCCGCGGCAGCCCCTCGCCCATGCCGTGCTTGATGGCGTCGCCGGCCACCACCGGGTCGTCCACCAGCAAGCCCAGCGCGATGATCAGCGTGGCGATCGACACCTGCTGGATGTCGATGCCCACGAAGAACATCATGCCGAAGGTCATGGACAACGTGATGGGCACCGAGAGCGCCATCAAGAGCGCGGAGCGCCAGTCCCAGAAGCCGATGAGGGACACGATGACGACCAGCACGATGGCCTTCCACAGCGAGGTCATCAGCAGCTGGACCTTCTGCTTGACCTGCTCCGGCTGGTTGGAGGTCTTGTCGATCACGAGGTCCGCGGGCAGCGACTTCTTCAGCTTCTCCAGGACGACGTCAATTTCCGGGCCGAACATGTTGATCTGCTGGTGGGACTTCATCTGGATGGCCAGCGTGATGCCCCTCAGCCGCTGCCAGACGCCCTCGGCGTCCCGCATGGTCAGGAAATTGAGGAAGGTGGGCGGATCCTGGTAGCCGTCGCGGACCGTCACCAGGTCGCGCAGGTACACCGGGACGCCACCCGAGCTGATGGTCATCACCATGTTCTCGATTTCCTGGGCGTGCTTGAGCTCGCCGGAGGGGTACACGGGAAGCTGGGTGTTGTCGGCCTGCACCTGCCCGCCGGACATGGTGATGTTGCGCGCGGAAAGCAGATCCGCGAGGTCGCCGGGCTTGACGCCGTACTCGGCCAGCCGGTCCTGCGAATAATCCAGGTATACGGTCTGGGTCTGCACGCCGCTCCGCTGCACGCGCGAGACGATCTCGGGACCGCGAAACGTGCGCTGCATCAGGTCCGTGAAGTCGTCCAATTCTCTGTACGAGTACTTGGCGCCGGCCACATGGGTGAGTTTCTCGAACGTCCCGGCGGGATCGCGGATGACGCAGGGCTGCCACGCATCCGGTGACAGTTGCACGGTTTGCAGCCGCTTGCGGACGAACTCCTTGAGCGCCTCAATCAGCGCGGCGTCGTCCAGCTTCGACAGGCCGTCGAGGCCGATCCAGCCCGGGCCTTCGATGAGCTGCAGGTCGGTGGCGGCTTCCTTCGCGGTGAGATAGGTGATGGCCAGCACGGCCGGGCCCTCGACCAGCCGCAGGTTGGCCGCGGTGGGAAAATTGACAACCAGCGTGAACGGCTTCAGATCCGCGGGGACCTTCTTGCGGGCGGCGCGGGTCTGCCGGATGGCCGCCTCCATCTCCTTCGCGCGGGGGCGAAGCTCTTCGGGCTTCATCACCGGGCTGGCCACCGTCAGCATCAGCGCGGCCGTGTCGCCGAAGTCGCTGTTGTACTGGATGGGGCCGGCGCCCTGGGGCAGGTTTTGCACCGCCTGCAGCTTGTCGAAGATGTCCGCCCACTCTTTTTTCACCTCCTTGATGTTGTCCATCAAGTCGACGCGCACGTTGGTGTAGCCCACGGTCGACTGGGAATACACCTTGCGGGTCACGCTGTTTTGCGCGATGGCCTGCTCGATCTGGTAGGCGAGCTGCAGCTCCACCTGCTCCGGCGTGGCGCCGGGCCAGGAGCAGGTGGCCTGCGAAGTCTTGACCGGCACGTCCGGGTCCTTGCGCTGCGGCATGCTGGTGTAGCCCAGAAATCCCCAGACGAACACCAGGATGAGCAGGACCCAGGTGACCTGCGGCCAGTCCACGCAGAAGCGGGGGATGTTGTTGTGGCTCTGCGCGATGAGCTCGGCGTCGGAGAGGTGCGCCACGTCAGTGCTCGACCTCCACCGGGCCGCCGTCCGGCACCATGTTGCTGCCCTCGACGACGACGCGGTCCTGGGCGGTGATGCCTTTCGTGATCTCCACCTCGTTGCCCAGCGCCTGGCCGATGTGGACGTCCTGGACGCGGGCCATTTCCTTGCCGTCCTGCTTGCTCACGATCACCACCGCGTAGGCGTCCATGTTGCGCGGCGAGCGGGTGAGCGCTGACAGCGGCAGCACGAGCGCGTTCACCGAAGGGCCCGGGTGGATGAGCTCGATGTTCGCGATCATCCCGTTCTTCAGCTTGCGGTCGGCGTTTCCCAGCATGACCGCGACGTCGAAGACCTTCCCCTTGCTGTCGGCGGACGGCGAGATGTTGGTGATGCGCTCGCGGAACAGACGGTTGGGGAAGGCGTCGAACATCAGCTTCACTTCCTGGCCGACGTTGAGCATGTCCACCTCGACGTCAGGCACGCCGAACACCGCCTTCATGCGGCGGATGTCGGCCAGGGTGAAGGCCGTTGTGGCGGGCCCGGCCAGCGATCCCACGCTCACGTTGCGGTTCACCACCACGCTGTCGTAGGGCGCCACCAGCGTGCAGTGGCTGAGCACGACCTCGGCGCGCTCCAGGTTGGCGCGGGCGCCGGCCAGGGTGGACACGGCGGCGCTCACCTGGTCGTTGGCCGCCTGCACCTGCTCCTGGGCCGATTCCAGCTTGGACTTCGCGGCGGCGATCTGCGCCTGGGCAGTCTTCGCCTGCGCCCTGGCGGCGGCCGCGTCGGCTTCCGCCCCGGCAATCTGGGAGCGGGCCGCGGCCACGTTGGCGATGGCGGTCTCGAAGTCCGCCACCGCGCGATCCCACTCCGGCTTGATCATGGCGCCCTCGTGGTAGAGGACGTTGGCGCGGTCGTAGCTTTTGCGATCCTCGATGAGCTTGGCGTCAGCCTTGGCGAGATTCGCGATGCTGGTGCGCACCTGGGCTTTCGCCTCGGCCACCTTGTCGACGGCCGCGCGGTAATTCTCTTGCGCCTCGACGACGCCGGCCACGGCCTCCTGCTCCTGGGCGAGCGCTTCCAGGCGCTGGGCCTGGGCTTCGGCCACCTTGGCCTGGCTGGTCTCCACGTTGGCCCGCGAGGACGCGACCCGCGCCGCGAACTCGCTGTCGTCCTGACGCGCCAGGACCGTGCCGGCCGTGACCGCGTCCCCCTGGTCGACGAGCACGGCGCCGCCGTCGCGCGGCACCATGAGGATGCTCTCGACGTAAGCGCTGTTTTCAAACGCCATGTTCGTCTGGGTGTAAGGCTGCAGGGTTGCCGCGTAGCGCTGGCGCGCGCGGTCGATGCTCACCTGGCGGGGTGCTTGCACCTTCACCAACGGCGGCGGGGCGGGCGTGACCGGCTTCTTGCCGCAGCCAGCCAAGAAAAATGTTCCACACAGAAGGGTCAAGAGACAGCGTCTCACAACGGCTACTCCTCTCCGATGCTCTGCTGGAGCTCGGCTTGGGCGATGTTGACCGACAGCACGGCCTGCAGGTAATTCTTCACGGCGCTCACCATGCGGGTTTGCGCCTGGTAGACGTCGCTTAAGAGGACCACCTTCTCCACGTAGCGGACCTCGGCCACCCGGAGGGCCTCGCGCGCCGCCTCCAGGGAGGCCTTCGCGGCCTTCACCTGCTGCAAGTTGTTCTGCAGCGTGCGATAGTTGGTGTCCACCTGGATGAGCACTTGCGACGAGACCTGCGCCACGTCGTTCTCCGCCTGGGCCACGGCCTGGGCTTTGGCCTCCGTCTCGTTGAGCACCTTGCCCCAGGTGACCGGGACCCAGGTCAGCTCCGCGCCCACCGTCACGATCTTGTCCGGCAGCAGGCCCACGTTGTACGGGCGGATGTAGGTGAGCGAGAGGTTGACGTCCGGGGAATACTGGGCGGCCGCAAGACGCTTCTCCAGCTTTGCCTGCTCCACGCGCAGCTTCGCCTGGCGGATCTGGGGGCGCATCTGGAGCGCGATCTGCTCCAACTCGGCCATGCTCTTGCCGGTGAGCTTGCCTTCGCCCATTTCCCGCACTCGGTACGCGGTGTGCACGTCCCTTGCGAGGAGCAGGTTCAAGTTCTGCTTGTCGGTGGCCAGCGCGGCCTCCGCCTGGAGCACCTCCACCTCCGACGAGGCCACGTGCTTGCGCACTTCGAGCACCTCGGAAAGGAGCGCGGTTTTCTGCTCGTAGCGATCCACCACGATTTTCTCGAGCTCGCGGAAGAATTTCAGCGTCTCCACGTTGGTGGCGAGCTGCGCCTCGGCCTGGAGGATGGCGGCGTACGCCTTCTTCACGTCGGTAATGGTGGCGTCACGCTTGGAACGGACTTCCTCGGCGGCCAGCGCGGTGTTGATCAATTTCGCTTTGTACGCGAGGTTGATCTTGGGAAGCTGGGTGACGGGCTGCGCGATGGCAATTACAAAAAACGTCGTGAAGCGCTGCGGTGTGGAAATCGTGGCGTCCGTGGCGGGGATGGGGCCGGTGGCGGCAAACGTGCCGAACGCGCCCTGGTTGAACTGCACGCTGGAGTGGGTGAGCGACTGGCCGGCCTTGACGTCCGCCTTGATCACCGGGAAAAAGGTCGACGAGTAGGCAGTGGCGGTCTTGGCGGCCTTGATGACCTCCAGCCGCGCGTTCTCCAACGGACGGTTCGCCTTGAGCGCGGTGTCGAGCGCCTCGTCCACCGTGAGGAGCGGCAGGGTCAGCGGGCCGGGCGCGGACTCGGTGGCCGGCGGGGTGGGCGTGGGCGCTGCCTGGACCACGCGGTGCTTTTTCGCCTTCGCGCGCGGCGCCTTTCGCGGACGTGCCGCGTCGGTGCTCCCCGCGGCGGCCAGCAGCAACAGGAAAATGCAAAGCGCCGATATCCCTCGGCGGGGAAAGAAATTCAACAATTTGAAGTCTCGGAACGAACCGCCGCCAATTCGCGCTTCCATGCGGGGATCCTGCTTTGTCCGCGTGAAGGGAGTTGAATTGCCCCCAGGGAACTTGCTGGCCACTCCACTCCGAGGTTTTTTGCCATGCTCTCGCGCAGCCTGACGTGCATCGCCCTGATCCTATTTCTCATGCTCCCCGCCCGCGGGTCCGAGCTCAACTTTGGCGCCATCCCGTGGGATTTGCCCTACGTGGCGGATTTCTCGCCGAACGGCCGGGTGCTGGCCGTGGCCCAGCCAGCGAAAGCGTCCTCGGTGATGCTGTGGGATCTGCAAAGCGGAAAACTGCTCGGGCTGCTGGGCAAGGGCGACCACACCACCTCGCTGCAATTCAGCAAGGACGGCAAACGAATTGCCCAGGCGGTGCGCGGCGGCGCGCTGCGCGTCTGGCAGGTCGGATCCGGCAAGAAATTGTGGGAGGCGCGCCCGGCAAAAAGCTGGGGATATTACCTGTCCTTCAGCTACGACGGACAGTATCTCAAGTCGCGCGGGCTGGGCCCGAAAGGAGACGCGGACACTTTTACGCGCGTGTTTGACGCCTCCAACGGGCACCGCGTGCTGGACATGATGAGCGGGCGCTTCCCCATCCGCTGGACGCCGGACAACCGCCTCATGCGAGTCGGCGGCGACACCATCACGCTGTTCGCGCCAACCCGCAAGGGCCGCGCGAAGGGACTGGTGCACGACACCCCGGTGGAGGACCTCGCGTTTTCCGACGGGCGCCGCTTCGTGGTTACCCTCACCTACCCGTCCAAACTGCTTGAGGATCAGGATCGCGGCTCTCGGCTGTGGGCCTGGGATCTCCAGGAGGGACGCCTGCTCAAGACGCTGGCCTTGCAGAGCAAGCCGCGCGGCCTGCGCATCGCGCCGACCTCCAACATGTTCGCCGTGTTGTACGCCGACAAGAGCGAGATCTGGCAGATCGACGAGAAGGGCGCCGGCTTCGCGGCGGACGTGGCCGGGGAGGCGCTGTTCGCGCCGCAAGACACGGCGGTGGTGACGGTGGACGACGAAGGGGTTGACATCCTCTCGCCCACCGACTTCAAGCCGCGCGCGCACATTGACGGGGCGGCCAACGTCACGTTCAGCCCGGACGGGCAGCGCATGCTGCTCTTCCGACGCGGGGGCGGCGTGGCCACCCTGTGGGATCTGGCGAGCGGCCAGAAAATCGCCCAGTCGCGGGAGAGAATCGACGAGGCGGTGTTCACCCCGGACAGCGCGATGGTGCTGGCCGGTCTCGTCGGCAGCGGCGACCGCTGCTGGGACATCCCCGGCACGGTCAAGGCGGGGAAGTTCATCGTCCAGAAATTTCCGCGCTAAAGCGGCCGGCGCCAGCCGACCACAGAGGAGGAGATCCTCCGCGCAAACGCGGAGTTGAGGCAATCCATGCTCAGGAGGGCCGCCGATAGCGCCCTCTGGCGACGACAACAACTAGCCGCGCCCTGGAGGATCTCGAAATGCTTTCCGCCCGCGATCTCTTTGAATTGCGCCGAGCCGGGCTCCCGGTGTGCGTCCCGGCCGGGCTTGGGTCCTCATTCGTGGTGGACGGCATCGAGGCCGAGATGGACGCGGAATGGGGCGGCTCCTACCGCATTGTTTTCCGCGGGCCGGGCGGCCAGTGGGTGATGGTCGAGGCGGCGGCGGGCGGCGTCGGTGACGTTTTCCCGGGTGCTTCCACCGAGGAATTCACCCATCCGGTATTCGGGGAAAGCGCGGTGGAATTCTACGACCCGGGCAGCGAGCCGGTGGATTTCCGCTCACGCTGGATGCGCGGGGACCAGGAGTTTCCGGTATTTTCGGTCGCCGGGGGCGGATTATCCGTGTCCGACGCCGTGTACCTGGCGCGCTCGCTGCAGGTCGTGGACGCCTGATACGGCCGACCGGTGGCCTTCCACTGCGATTTGTACTGGCCCTGATGCGCGAAGCGATCGACGAGGCGTCGCGCATTAAATAACCGGGTAGCGGTACATTACGTCGCTGCGCAGCACGTACTTCAGTCCGGCGCGCACCGCGGCGCCCTCGTGCAAGAGCGGATGGCGGAAGGCGAGGGCCTTGCCGACTTCGGGGCGCACTTCGAAGCGCGGGACGGCCGGATAGGTGTCCTCGTCGTAGAAGACCGTGCCTCCGCCTTCGCAGCCCTCGTTGAGGTACACCATGAAGGTGAGCAGGCTCATCTCGCATTCATCGCGGCGGAACGCTCCGTCGTAGTGCTTGCTGAACTTCTGGCCGGGGCCGTAGCGGTAGAAGCGGAATCGCTCGTTGAGGCCCACCGCCTCCATGCGCGCGCCGCAGTGGTCACGTTCGGCGGCGGGGACGAAGTGGCGCGCCCGATCCCAGAGGCGCGAGGCCAGGTCGTGGTCATCGAGCATCACCCGGTCGTTGTTGCGGTACTCCTTCATCATCACAAAGCCGCTGGCGGTGGTGATGGGCGCCTCGTCAAAGCGATGTAACTCGGCAAGCCGGATGAGATCGGCGCACTCCCGTGGAGACAGGAAGCCGCGCACGACAAAGACGTCTCTTTCGACCAGTGACTCGACGTGCATGGCGGTACCTCCACTCTTTATCCTATCACATCGTGTCACTATTACACTAACATGTCCATATTTTGTGAATGGAATTCAACATGCGGGGATGGAAGAAATTCTGGACGGCTGCATCGCTCTCGATCCCGCTGGCGTACCTTCAAGCGGGATAGCCCACTGCCGATCATTCTGGGCTTCATTGACGTAAATGAAGCCCAGAATGATCGGCAGCGGTTGCTCAGGTCGCCATGGCCCCGGCATAATCTCCGCAGGGGCGTCGGAAGGCGCGCCTCCACATTCCGCGAAGTTCCTGGCGAGGTGATCCGAATGGCGCTCGAACAGCGGCAAATCGACCAGGACCTGATCTATGAAGACGGGGAACCCATGGAGAACGCGCACCACGGCACCCTCGCCTGGGACGACCTCGTGCTGCCGCTGCGAGCCTGGCTGCGGCGCACCGGCTTTCAGGCCTTCGTCGGCAGCAACTCGCCCGTCGGATACGAGCGCGGCGTCCCGGCACTGGGCCCGGACCTCTACGTGGTGAACGGCGGCGTGGATCACGGCCAGGAAGGATGGGCGTCCTGGCGGGAAGGCGGGCTCACGCCGACCCTCGCCGTCGAGATGCTCTGTCCCTCCACCGAAGCGCGCGACCGCGGGGAAAAGATGCGAATCTACCGCGACGTGCTCAAGACGACCGACTACTTCCTCTTCCAGAGCGAGACCGGCGGCGTGGAGTACTATCGCCTCAAGGACGGTATCTACGCGCGCACCCACTCGAACCGACGCGGACAGTTCCGCTGCGCTTCGCTGCCGTTGCTGCTGGGGGTGCTGAACGGCCGCCTGCGCTGGTTTGAGCGGAACGGCGCGGTGCTGCCCAACAGCAATGAGATGGACGCACTGGTCCAAGAAGGACGGGCGCGGGCCGATGAGGAACGGGCGCGGGCCGACGAGGCCGAAGCCCAGGCGGGCCGCTTGCGGGCGCGCCTTCGGGCCCTGGGAATCGAAGACGCGTAAGCCGCTCCCGCCCCGTCGGACCCGGCCGCGAAGCCGAGTCCGACGGGAGTTCGCGTTCCCCGTCTTATTTGCCAAGATCCGTCTTATTTGCCAAGAGGATGGGGATTCTCGAAGTACTTCTTGATCTTGCCGGACAGCCAACCCCCGTCATCCGCCGGGAACGGGCCGACGCTGGTCGTGTTGCCCCCGCCCCACAGGATGGCGAACACGTTGCCGCGGGCGGCCTGCGCGATCTTACCGTTGTCCTTCGTCGGGTCGTAGCCGTTCTGGGTCAGGAACTTCGGGATGCTTCCCGTCGCGGCCCCATCCAGGAACACGTAGGGATTGCCCAGCGTGATGGCCAGCAGGTACGGCTTCAAGTTGGACAAGTCCGGCCGCAGGTTCGCGTCGCCGAAGAAGTAGACCGGCGCCGTGGAAGCATTGCTGGTCCGCTGATCCACGTCGTTGACCACCTGCAGGTGGCCGCCCGGAATCTGCCACATCATTACCGGGACGTTGCCCAGCGCCGCGCTCACCTGCGCCTGGAAGGTCAGCACGTTGTCCCAGTTCGTCGAGCTGAATACCGCGCCCCAGGAAATGGCCGCGGTGTCGTCCATCTCGTAGCGATCGAAGACGATGAAGTCCGGCTTGTAGGCCCCGCCGTACACGTTGAGCGACCCCAGCATGCTCGCCACCAGGTCGCTGGCCGCGCTCCGCACGTGCGCCTCGCCGCTCCCCCGGTGCACCCACGTCGAAGTACCGGGCGCCCAGAGGTTTTCCTGCCAGCCGAAGGTGACCTGCGGACCGAAGGCCTTGATGATCCAGTTGGTGGCCTGGATCCATCCCTTGAAGTCGTCGGAGAATTTCGGAACCTGGATCGCCGGTCGGGGATTGCTCACGCAGTCCACGTACCACTTTTTCGCCGCGGCATTCCACATTTCGTACGCGGTCCACAGGCCGTGCCTCCCCACCAGCTGGCGGCCGATGTCAGCGGTGGTGCCGCTGTATTGATTTCCCTGGGAGTCGGTATAGGAGAAATTCGCGGTCATGAACGTCACGGCGTGGGCCAGCGAGGCGTTCACCGGAATGACCATGGTCTTGAGGTCGAACGGCGCACCCTGGCCACCGTACAGTTTCTGCTGCTGCACCATCCCCAGCAGATCCGGGTTGAGCACGATGGATCCGCCGTAGGGATGCTCCGCGCTGGCAAACGATTGAAGCACGCGCGCGTCGTTGGCCAGATTCACGAAGTGCATGCCGACGTTGGGCGCCGCGAAATCGGTGGCCGAGGTCCCGCCGCTCATGTCCGCCGTGTAGGTGACCATCACCGGCACGACCCGACGGCCGTTGGCCTTCGTGATGGATTTTGCCAGTTCCACCGTGTTGTGCGTCCACAAGGGATACAGAATCTGGCCCGGGTCGCCGTTTCCTCCGGCCCCGGAGTATTTAAAGATTGCATCCACCGGGCGATTGGCGAATGCCGCGGATTGACCGGCCTCCAGATTGGTGATGGCCCCCATGGCCAGGTGGCCGGGCCAGCCTTTGACAGTGGCGTTGCCGACCGGCTCGACGGGGGTCGGATTTGTCTGAGGAGTTGGCGTGGGCGTGGGCGTGGGCGTAGGCGTCGGGGACGGAGACGGATCCACCGTTGTGCCCGGCGTGAAGGCGAACGCGGAAGGCCCGTCGTTGTTACCCGGCGAGCCGTTGAAGCCGAAGGACACTGAGGCGCCGGGCGCTATCCGCGAGGTCCACGACTCCGGCGTGACGACGTAGCGGTTTCCTACGTGGGTCGCGATCTTCGCGCTCCAGATGGGGTCGATATTCACCGGGAAATCGAAAGCCAGCGTCCAGGGCTCAATCGCACTGGCGCCCTCATTGGTGATGGTAATCTGGCCGCCAAATCCGTGGCCCCAGTCGCCGGTTTCCTGGTAGACGATTTTCACGGATCCGCCCGTGCTCGGCGTGGGCGTCGGCGTCGCAACGGGCGTTGGGGTCGGCGTCGGGGTCGGCGTGGGGGATGGGCCGCCCGCCAGGGGCACGCCGTTCAGCACGTACTTCGTGGGTCCCGCGGTAATGCCACCGGGCGAGCCGTTGAAGCCGAATTTTACCGAGCCGCCGGCCGGAATATCGCGGTTGTAGAATTTTCCGGCGATCACATACGAGACGCCGCTCTGGCTGACAATATCCCCGTCCCAGATGGATGTGATCCGCGGCGCGAAATCAAAGGCGAGGCGCCAGTTCTTGATGGGGGACGCGGTCGGGTTCGAGATCACGATGTCGGCGCCGAAACCACTGGTCCAGTCGGCGGCCAGTGTGAAAGTGACGCTGGCGCCGTTGCCGGCGGCCACCTGGCGGGCCACCACGGTGGTGGTGGCGGCACCAGTGTCGGTCGAAAGCGCGCCCGAGCCGCTGGACGTGAGCGCCGCTCCGCCGCCGCCTCCTCCCCCGCAGCCGGCCAGTCCGAACAGGATGACGGCGAGCAGAACAGCAATGCTGGGGGGAATGCGGCGCGTTAACATCGACGAGACTCCTCCGTTGAGTTGAATTTTCATGCTCTGAGTGACGCGGCGGCCGAAGGCATGGTTCCGCAAACGAGATGTTCTCTATCGTTAAATGAGCGTTAAATCAGGGCGCGAAAACAACCTCTCTCCATCCATGGCTCTCTCCGGTGTTTTTGCCCATCCCCGGTAAAATTTCCACCGCATCCGATTCCCTGGTCGGGGGACATTGGCCGCACGGATGCGAAGAGTCGGTTCCATGCGTCTTCGGGAATTAATTTCAACGCTCTTGATCCTCGCATTGCTCTGCGTCCCGGCGCACGCCCACGGCGACGAGGAGCCGCCGCCGGCGCCCGGCACTGAAGTCGTCCCCTCAGGGACAACCGAGCCGGTCACGCCGACCGAAGAGCCGCCGCCCGAGGAGCGCCCACCCACGGTCTGGAGCGCCAACGGCACCTTCCAGATCCTGGGCGAGTCGTGGAACTGGTTCAACCCGCAAAACGGGCTGGAGAACGATTACTCCTACCTCTCCATGCGGCTGCGCGGCCGGCTGCGCGTCGAGGGGCCGAAATTCTACGCTCTGGCAGAAGTCCAGGAAGTGCAGCAACTGGGCCTTCCGACGCGCGCCATCGGGCCCGCCCCCATCGGGCAGATGGGCCTGGGCGCCCTCTATTTCGCACACGCCTTGCGTCCCAGCATCAACACCGCCGGCGTGCGGCAGGCATACCTGCGTTTCGGAGAAGCCGACAAGAGCCGCCTGCAAATCGGCCGCTTCGACTACGCCAGCGGAGTCGAGGTCATGACCGGCGATCCCATCCTCGACTGGATCAAACGCGAGCGCATCAAGAACCGCCTCATCGGAATTTTCGAATACACCGCGTACGACCGCTCCTTTGACGGCCTGCGCCTGGACGCCGACAGCGCGGAGGGCCACCTCACCGCCTTCGCGGCGCGTCCAACCCAGGGCGGCACCGAGCCGCACTTTGCCACGGAGATCACGAAAATCTTCATCGGTGACCTGTCGTACACGTTCAAGTCGCCGAATTCACCGCCGGATTACGAAGCGCAATTATTCTGGGTGCGCTACGACGACGGCCGCGACGTGCCCATGGTCGACAACCGCCCGCCCACGCTGCGGGGCCGCGTCAACACGCAGGGCGGGCTGCACATCAACACGCTGGGGTTCCACTACGTGACCCGACTCGGCGCCCAGGGAGACTTTCTGGCGTGGTACGCGCACCAGATGGGCAAATGGGGGACCCAAAATCAAGCCGCCGACGCTTTCACCGTCGAGGCCGGCTATCGGATTCCCGATCTGCCCTGGAGGCCCTGGGTGCGGGCCGGCTTCGCGCAATTCTCCGGCGACGGAAATCCGCTCGACAACACGCACAGCACCTTTCTCTCACCACTGCCCACCGTGCGCGTGTTCGCCAGACTCCCCTACTACACCATGTCGAACGCGCGCGACGTTTACGCCCAGTTGATCCTCTCGCCTTCACGGCAGACGACGCTGCGCTCGGAATTGCACTTTGTGAGCCTGGCCACGCCACAGGATCTCTGGTACACCGGCTCCGGAGCCACCCAGGGGCAGGGCATCAACGGCTACGCCGGACGCCCGTCCGGGGGCTCGTCCGGCCTGGGCACCCTCCTGGATTTAAGTGTCGAGCACCGCTTTGACCCGGACAACCTGCTGGTGCTCTACGCCGGCCACGTGTTTGGCGGCGGCGTGCAGAAAAACATCTACCCGGGCAGCCCGGCCAACTGGATATTCCTCGACTACAGCGTTCGTTTCGGCGCGCCGCAATAGTTTCTCACGCCGAGAGCCCCTCCCCCAGCATGGGGACAAGTGGTTCATGCAGGACATTGCCTGGGCGGGTGGAAAGGACTTGCCCCGGCTTCGTCAGCTGGCTGCGTGATACCAATCCGCGCAATCTGTTTGTAGACTGGGGGCTGGGCACATTTCCAAAGCCGCGATATCAGCCAGTGCGCGCCCTGGCTTAACCACATGAGTATGCCGCAGTATTCATTCGTCATCCCGGTCTACAACGAAGAGGAGACCCTGGAACCGCTCTGCCAGCGGATTGCGGCATTGCTCGATCAATTGGACGCGCCGGCCGAGGTGCTCCTGGTGGACGACAGCAGCCACGACGCTTCCTATCGGATTATGTGCGACGTGCACGCTCGGGACGCCCGCTTCAAGGTGATAGGTTTGTCGCGAAACTTCGGCCACCAGAATGCCATCACCGCCGGCATGGATCTGGCGAGTGGGCGCGCCGTGGTGGTAATGGACGCGGATCTGCAAGACCCACCTGAGGTCGTGCTCGAGATGATCGCAAAGTGGAAGGAAGGGTACCATATTGTCTATGCCTGCCGCTCGCGGAGGGCAGGCGAGTCGTGGTTTAAGAAGTCGACTGCGCATCTCTTCTATCGCCTCATTGGCAACCTGTCGACGGTGCCAATTCCCCACGACGTCGGCGATTTCCGGCTGGTCGATCGCGCAGCGCTGCGCGCCTTTCAATCGCTGCGCGAAAACAATCGCTACGTGCGAGGAATGTTCTCATGGCTTGGCTTCCAGCAGACGGCCGTTTACTATGAGCGCGCTGAGCGATTCGCCGGAGAGACCAAGTATCCACTGAAGAAAATGCTGAAATTCGCCACCGATGGAATCGTGAGCTTCTCCAACGTTCCGCTTCAGCTCGCATTGAACCTGGGGTTTCTCTTTTCCGCGCTCTCCTTTCTCACCGGAATCTCCGCGGTCGCGCTGAAGTGGATGGGCTACACCATTCCCGGCTGGACGTCGCAAGTGCTCATCCTGTCGTTTTTCTTTGGCGTGCAGCTGCTCGTCACCGGCATGATGGGCGAATACGTCGGGCGCATCTACGAGGAAGTCAAGCACCGCCCTCTCTATATCGTGCGTGAGATGCACGGCCTTGCCTCGGACACGCGCGCGCTCCGGCGTGCAGTCCTGCCCGCCGATCTGGACGAGTGGCGCCGCCCCCCCATCGGCATGCGCGCACCGGCCGGCATCGATGAGATTGGCAGCCTGGTTTAAGTGTCCGAACAGGTTTGAGCGTCAGCCTCGGCGGGGTGTCGCAGCCACGGTCCGGCGAAAGAAGCGAGCAGCAGGATGAGTCCCAGCGACGGCCACAGGTGCAGTCCGCGCACCCGCAGCACCAGCAGGGCGATGGCCAGCACGATCGAGACCGCGAACGGCGCGCGCTTCGCGACGAAGGCGGCGACAGGCAGCATGATAGGAAGCAAGGCCGCATCGTACGACAGGGAAACTCCCCATCGCCGCGCCGACGCGACCAGGAGGACGCCCATTACGACGGCAGCGGCAGTGAAGGCCGTGACACAAGGCATCGACGGCACCGGCCTGCGAATGAGGAGCAGCACCGCTCCTGGTAGCGCGCACACCTCTCCGTGCACGCGCGAGGCGATTGGGAGCACCCCACCCGGCAACCATGGCGGGCCTCCCGCGACGAGCGCCCGCAGCGCCCACAGTCCCAGCACCATCTGAGGAAAGGTGCCCGGGCTCAATCGCGAAGCCAACACCGCCGGCGCGCGTGCCCACAGGATCAGCGACAGCACAGCGAGGGCCAGGACGAGCGCGTTTGCCACCTGGCCCTCGCGGGGCCCGGCCACCCGCTGCATCACCTGCGACGCAAGAATGGCGGCCACTGGCGCCAGCATCAAGCACGCGGTGGGCGCCATTGGCTGGTCGAGGAATTCAATGCTTCCCAGCATCCAGCAAAGCCAGCCGGCGTTCAGTATCGCGAGCGCCAGGATCGGCGCCGGAAGCGGAAGATCATCGCGCGCCATCTTGCGGAGAAAATCGAACAGTATCCAGATTGCACCACCCACAAAAAGAAGCAGTGTGGGCACGGCTCCGGTGTTGTAGCTGGTGTACGGCGGCATGATCACCGCGAGCGTGACGACGAAGTACGCGGCCTGCAGCGCGGCGATGCCGTACACCGCGCCTCCGCGCGAGCCATTGCCGTCCGATCCGTTCGAGACCACCCGCCGATACAGGACCACCTGCGCCGCGATAAGCAAAAATATTGCCAGGGGAATCGGAAGAGAGAGCGTCGCGCGCAGGCCAGCAAGCTGATAGGCCAGCTCGTTCTTTGAGTAGGTCAGGCTCAATGCCTCATAGACGTTGAGTACAGTGTTACGGGGCCACAGCCAGGGGTGCTCGCGGCGGATGCGGGACACCTCGTCGGCCAGCAGGCGGTCGTATTTCGCAGGCCACCTGGGGTCGCTGCCGCTCAGCCCATGCGCCCTGGCGAGGCGGAACCCGTCGTCGTCGTCGAAGCGAATTCCATAGGGATTGGGATGCCCTCCGAAGCCGATGTACATCATGTGGTGGAAGGGACGTGGGGGGCGCAGCTGTCCGTAGGCGTGGTAAGATTTCACGGCAAGCGGCGCCAGCACGGCGGCCTGCGTGACGAGAGCCCCGACGGCGAACGGCGCGACGGCCCTCCAATTCCAGCGCCAACGCACCAGGACGACCGCGACGCCAAACAGGGCCATTAGAGCGAATGTTGGCCGCACCAGAGAGGCGAACCCGACCAGAGCTCCATACGCGACGCCCTTCCAGATTGCGCCCCGGCCGTTCCCGTCAGGATTTGATACGGCGCACAGCAGTGCAAGGTGCCACAGAGAAAGCGTTGCCGTCCAGAAGAAATAATACGGGTGCGCCCCGGCGAGCTCCGCGATGGGAACGTAGCCGGAATACAGCCCGGCGCACAGCAGCCCGAATCCGTCCCCGCGCACCTGCCTGCCGAGCCAGAACATCAGCAGGATGTTTAAAGTTTCC
>VGFD01000033.1 GCA_016868975.1 Armatimonadota bacterium
ACGACTATCGTTGGTCTGACCCAGGGGGAGTCGCCTTCGGCGCCCCATGGCCCCCCCAGGGGGAGTCGCCTTCGGCGCCCCATGGCCCCCCCAGGGGGCGGTTCCGGAGTCGGCGCACGAGCCGGCAAAGCATGGGCTGGCCGCCAATCGGCAGCAGCGAAGGAGGCACGCTGTAGGAGAGCGGGCGGAACGCCTCGTGCCGCTCACACGCGAGAATCAGCGCGCGCACTCAGTTGACGCGATACACCCAGACGCGGTACGGCTTCGATTGGAGGCGGCGGAAGCCCGGCTGGTCCTCGGTTTCCTGCAGCAGCGACCACTTCTTTTCGATTTCGAGAACCGCCGCGGCGTGCCGGTAGCCCAATTGCTCGTGCAGATCAGGGCGCAGCGTAAATGCGATGTGTCCGCCAGGGCGCGTGATGCGCACCCACTCGGCGAGGCTCTCGGGACCGGCGTGCCCCTGAGTGAGAACGCCGACCGCCACTACCGACCCGAACTCCCCGTCGCCGAAGGGCAGCGCTCCCGGCGAGACGTGGTGCACCGCGGCGTAGACCCCGCGGGCGCGCGCCAGTGCAACCATGCGCTCGGAGAGGTCGGCGGCGAAAATTTGCGCGAAACCGTGCTTGCGCAGCGACTCGCCGGCCAGGCCGGTGCCGGCGCCGACGTCGAGCACCGGCGCGTCCGTCGCGGCGTGCGCGGCAAGTACCGTGGCCGCGGCTTCCGGCCCGCCCCAGCCGAGATCCTCCAGCATGTCGCGGTCGTAGCTTTCGGCCCACAGATCGTAGGCTTCGGCAAGCTCCTGCGGGGACTTTGCTCCGTAGACCCGGGCGAGGTGCGCGTCAAGCGTGATTTGCATGAGGGGCATTTTTCCGAGGAGTCGCAGGTTTCCTGTGGAACGGTCCGGCATGCTGCGCGACACCGCACGACGATTTGCCAATCGCGACGCCTGGAGTGAGGGGCGCGCGTGGTTTGAGGCACGCCCCCCGGAGCCCGAAAGCCTTGCGCACCTGGCTTTCTTCGTGGTGAAGGAAAGCCGCTACGACACGGATCGCGGCCTCGCGCTGATCGACCGCGCGCTGGAGAGGGACCCGTCGTGCGCGGTCGCGTACGTGTACCGCGCGATGATTCTTGGCACTCTGCTGCAGGAGGCGCCGGCCCGCGTGGCCCTGGCCGAAGCACGGGCACGCGGCGCGTTGGAAGAGGACCTGGTCCGCACCGAAGCCTGGATGAATCTCGACCTGTGGCGCATGGATGAAGCGCTGGCCGGATTTCACCGGCTGGTGGAAATCTGCCCGGCCTCGACCAGCGCGATTCTCCTCTGTACCGCGTACCTGCAGGCGTCGCGCCACGAGGACGCGCATCATTGGGCGCTCCAGGCGGCGGCCCGCGAGCCGGATGATTTCCGCGCGCCCACCTACGCCGGCGTGGCGCTCGCCTACCTGGGGCGTCACGAGGAGGCCCGCGCGGCGCTGTCGGATGCCCTCGCCCTACGGGCGGATAGTCCCCTGGTGCACCACACCCTGGCCTGGATCGCGTACGACGAGGAGGATCTCGCCGCCGCGGAACGGCATCTGCGCGACGCGCTTGCAGCGGACCCGCTGTACGTCACCTCGCGAAAAATGCTCGGCGACGTGTGCGCGCGCACGGACCGCGCCGAGGAAGCCCGCGAACACTACGACGAAGCGCTGCGCTCGTTTCCTGACTATGCTGCGGCGCGCACCGCACGCGAGTCGCTGGGGTAGCGAGACGTGTCCCATCGGCAGGAACGAGATTGGCTCTTTGGTAGCCTCCTGGCATGAGTGATGAGACCCGATATCCGGTGAGGATCGAATTCCCGGTCGCGTGGGGCGAGATGGATGCCCTGGCGCACGTGAACAATATTATTTACTTCCGCTATTTCGAGTCGGCCCGCATTGCGTATTTTCGCGAGGTCGGCATGACTTTCGAACCTGCGGGACCTATCCTGGCCAACACCTCGTGCGATTTCGTCGTCCCCATTACCTATCCCGACACGGTCCGCGTGGAGTGCGGCGTCACCAGGATCGGCCGTTCGAGCTTCACGATGGCGTACCGCGTGTTCAGCGTTACGCAAAATACGGTGGCCGCGCGCGGCCAGGCGGTGTGCGTCTGGTACGACTACGGCGCCGGCAAGAGCGCCCCTTTGCCCGAGGACATCCGCGGCAACATCGCTGGCCTGGAAGCCGCGCGGTCTTGATCATCAACGGGCGGGCCGCATGGCGATCAGCACTCCGCTGATAATCAGGGCAGCGCTCACGAGCTTGACCACCGTGACCGGCTCTCCGAGCAACCAGGCCGCCTGGGCAATGGTGAACAGCGGGACCAGGTTCACGAAAATGGCCGCGCGGGCGGTGCCCAGGCGGTCGATGGCGATCATCTGCACGAGATAGCCCACCACCGACGAAAGCAGCGCCATGTAGAGAATCGCGGCCCATCCCTGCCACGTCGTCTGGGGCAGATAACGGGCCGGGTCCTCGAAGAATACCAGCGGAAACGAGGCCGCCACGCACATCAGAAAACTGTACGCGGTGAGGGACAACGGCGTGATGCCGAGGCGGGGCATGGTTTTCCGGCTCGCCGCCATGTAGTACGCCCACACCAGCACCGCCAGCAGCATGAGCAAATCGCCCCGGTTGAAGACCAGCGTGCTCACCGTCGCGAGAGTGCCGCCGGTAATCGTCAGGCACACTCCAATGAACGACAGGAAAATACCCAGGGCCTGTCTCCCGGAAACCCGCTCGCCAAAGAACAACGCCGCGACCACGGCGGTCACAATTGGCAAGGACGAGCCGATGAGCGAGCTGTTGATCGCGGTGGTATAGCGCAGCGATGAGAAGAAGAACGCGTGGTACAGAAACGCCCCGAAAAACCCCAGCATCAGAAGCGCCGGCCACTGATCGCGACGCGGCCTCCAGGTCAACGGCTGCCGCCAGCGCAACAGTAAGAAGATGCAGGGGAGCGCCACCAGAAATCGGAAAAACGTCAGCGAAAATGGAGGAAACTGCCCGATAGCATACTTCGCTCCCACAAACGCCCCCGACCAGAACAGCGTGGCCAGGACCATAAGCCAGGAGACCGCGCGATCGCTCACTCTTTAAGAACTAACGCAGGTCGATGCGCTTGTCGTTTCCCGAGACTTCGACTTCAAGCGTTTGAAACGTCCAGCGTCCGGCCGACTTGCTGGCGACCACGGTGGGACCCGGCGGGGGATAAGTGCCCGGCGGCCCAGGCAGATAACTTCCCGGCGGATATCCCCCCGGCGGAACCGGGCCCGGCGGCGGAAATCCTCCCGGCGTAACGGGCGGGAAACCTCCCGGACCCTGCGGCGGCATCGTCATCCGGATGCGGATTCTTCGCGCCAGACCTGCCCATCCTTCATGACGGAAACCGGTGATTGCGCGCCTTCACCAGGTTGATCATGGGCGCCATGACCCGCGTCCCCTCCTATCCGAATGCGGGCCTGACGCGATTCTTTCAACTTCACCGTTCCCCTGCCGGCCATTTGGCCGGCAGGGGAACGGCTCGCGATCCAGAATCGGGGGCGTCCATGGAATCCACCACGGAAGCCGTCACGACGCCCCCACTGGCCAATGTCCCGGCCGCTCGGGCAACCGTCTGGCCGGACGTTCCTATCGTGCTCCGAGTCTCCTCCGAGGATGACGTGGCCCTCGCGGATGCCATTTCGTCTGATCGCCTCGCCTGGGTCGAGGTGCCCATGGCGCTCGCCGAGCGGTTCGCGCGCAGCGCCCTGGCGGTCGACCTGATCATGGACGACCTCAACGACGCGCCCTCGCTATATCGGATATCGAGCCTTTACGGGGAACGGCTCCCCCGCCTCACGCTCCCTGCCCGCGAGGGCATCGCGCGGGCAGGGGCCATCGCGCTGGCCGTGCAGTTCGCGGTGCGGATCGTCCCGCTGCAGCCCAGCGCCGCGGAGGTCGCCGAGCTGCAAGCGGTGCTGGAGCGCTACCTGCACGACACCAACGCGCGGACCCCCATCGAATTCTTTCACACCTGGCTGGTGGCGGCGGTGCACGGCGGCCGCCCTTCGCTCTGGGAGGTGCTGGAGCGCGACCCGGACCTCTATCCGCGCATCGACGCGGACGAAAACTTTCCGCCCCAGGAGGCCGGCTTCGTGGAGCGCCACGTCGCCGAGCTTCGAGAAAAGGGCGCCGAGTGCACGCGCTGCCGGTTTTTCGACGGCTGCGGCGGATATTTCAAATGGCCGGATCCGGCGTACGATTGCGCCGACGTGCGGGGTCTGCTGACCAGCCTGGACGAGGCGGCCGCGCGGCTACGCCAGGACATCCAGGAGGCAGCGCAAGCGTGAGCCGACCGTTCAGTGTAATTCTGCTTCCCACGCTGCGCTGCAACGTGGCGTGCGACTATTGCTTCGAGGTAAAATCCGGCTTGAGCCTGACTCTCGAGCAATTGCCGCAGTTGACCGAAAGACTGCTCGACCACATGGAAGAGCGGGGCTCGACGCAAGCGCAGATCTACTGGCAGGGCGGCGAGGTCATGACCATCGGCCCGGACTGGTTCGAAAAAGCAAACTTGCAGATGGGCGACGCGGCACGGGCCCGGGGACTGGTGTTGAATCACTTCTTGCAGACCAACCTCATCGGCTGGAGCGCCCGCTGGCACAACGTGGTGCGCACCATGTTCGGCAGCGCGCTGGGCACCTCGATGGATTATCCCAACGTCCACCGCCGGCTGAAAAACGGGAGTACCGAAAAATACACCGAATTGTGGCTTGCCGCGGTGCGCGACGCGAAGGCGGCCGGTATTGAGGTCGGCGTCATCGCCGTGCTGCATCCGACCACGCTGGAAACACCGCCGGCAGATTTCTATAATTTTTACGTCCGCGACGCCGGAATTACCGATTTCCAGGTGAACATGCCGTTTCCCGGCGGCCCAAGCCAGGGGGGAGACACCCTTGACAGCGGGCCGCTGGCGCATTTCCTGGTCGGACTCATGAACGTTTGGCTGGCCCGCACCGGCGACGAAGACGTCCGTCTCGGGCCGTTCTACGAGCTGCTCAACACCTTTGCCGGTCGACCCTCTACCCTACCCTGCATCTGGCAGAAGAATTGCGCGGACGAATTCGTGTCCATCGACGCGCGCGGGAGCGCGGCGCTCTGCGACTGCTGGGTGACCAGCTATCCGGAGCACAGTTTCGGCAACGCATTTGCATCCCAGAGCCTGGGCGAAATGCTGGGCGGGAGCGAAGCCCGCGCCCGCTTCCTGGCCCGCCCCGAAAAACTGATGCGGGATGAAGAGTGCGGCACCTGCGAGTGGTTGTCCATGTGCCACGGCGGCTGTCCGGTCCGCACCTTCGCGGACAAGGGGACCATCTTCACGAAAGATCCCTACTGCGAGGCTTACAAGGCGCTGTTTTCCCACGCCCGCGCGGCGGCGTCCCGCATGAGGATGCGCAAGCTGGCGGCGGCGGCCCGCTAAGTGGCGCGCGACACAAGTAGCTTCGCCTTACGGGACAACGACTGACCCGGGCCTCAGAATGTGGGTCGCCGCCACTTGGGCGCCCAGAATCATTCTAAAATACAAAGTCCTCGCCGGCGCCCGAGGCACCGCGAGGACTGACAAGTTTGAGGGAGGGACCTGAGCTGAGGATATCTCACGGCTCCCAAGCCGATCCAAAATCCCACCCTCAAGATGTAAACAGATTGTTAATTCGACAGCATTCGCCGCACGCGCTCGTCGCGCAGCAGGTCGTCGAGCGTCGGTGAGTCCATGGCTTCCCGCTCCTCGGGGCGGATCCCGCAAGAGAAAGGACGGAGCGCGACTCCGTCACCGCGGATGGGCTGGTGCATGGGCGTTTCCTCCTGCGCGCCATCCTACGGCACTTCAAGCGGAATGGGTAGATCCGGTTTGTTACAAGATCACGCAAGACGGCCTTCAGCCCGCTCGCGTTGTTTACCCCGGAGGGGGAACGACTGGGCGTCGGCTGTGCCGACCCGTGCCTGTCAAATCAGGCCGCTTCGTGTCGGATGGTCTCCGTCGCGATCGCCATGCCCGCGCCCAGCAGTGCGCCCACGACCGGGTTGCCGGTGGCGCCCGCGATGGCCATGGTGGTGGCGCCCACAATGACGCCGCCGATGCCGCCCGCCACGGGAAGCGCCAGGGCGCCTATCCCCGAGGCCACCGGATTGGCCTTGCCCTGGCCGGCCCGCTCCGCGAGCTTCAAGCCAAGGGCGGCGCCGCCGTGCCAGCCGAGCTAGCCGCCCTCGCCGGCGCCCGACAATCCGCCGATGATACCGCCGATGGTGCCGCCCATGTAGCCGGCAAACGCGCCCTCACCGGCCGCGATCAGCACGCTGACCACGGACTGTCCCATGGTGCGCGGCTTCGCCGCGGACGGGGCCTGTGGGGTGGGCGGCTACGGCGGGGACGCGGCCCAGCTGTCCACCGGAAACTCGGAAACGTTGAGCCGCGCCGGCACCGCAATGGATGCGGTAGCAAAGGAAACCTGTCCGATCATCTGCACGATCCTCCAACACCTGGGTTCTGAGGCCTTCGGCGGCCCCTGGACCTGCTTCCGGACAGGGTAGCAAACTTTGCTGAAACTTTACTGAAACTTGAAGACAATTGGCTTGCTCCCGCGTCCGCTTTGTGTCAAACTGAACGAGCGCCCTGCCTGGAGGACCTCGTTGGGGAGTTCCCGAAGCCACTTGGTCCTGTTCATCGGGCATGTGCCGCAGGGAGAAGGCGACCGGGGCATCAATCTGGGGGACCACGGCTGGAGAGGAGCGCAACAGGAAGTTGTTTGTCCTTATCGGCTTTGCGATTGTTCTCGGTGGTGTCCTCGGTGGCTACGTATTGCACCACGGTCCGCTGGGCGTCTTGTTTCAGCCCACCGAGTTCCTCATCATCGGAGGCGCGTGCGTGGGAAGCATCGTGGTCATGTCCCCGATGCCCATCCTCAAGAAGCTGATCGGTGAGATCAAGTTTTGTTTCACCAACGGCAAGGAAACCACCGCGACGGCGCGCGACCGCCTGGTGTCGGTGTACCGCGTTCTCCGCGTCGCCCAGTACGACGGCGCGACCGGCCTCGAAAAGCACATCGAGAGGCCCAAGGAGAGCGAGATCTTCAAGCAGAACCCCGCGTTCCTCAAGGATCACCACGGTCTTGAGTTCTTCTGCGACACCATGAAGGTCATCATGCTGGGCAGCGTCCCGCCGCACCAGATCGGCGAGTTGACCGAGCTTATCCTGAAGACCCACGAGGACGAGGCGCACCAGCCCATCAGCGTCCTCCAGAAGGTGAGCGACGCGCTGCCCGGCCTCGGAATCGTGGCCGCGGTGCTCGGCATTGTCATCACAATGCAGCACATTGACGGGGACCCCGGCGAGATCGGGCACAACGTCGCCGTCGCGCTGGTCGGCACCCTGCTCGGCGTGCTCGCCTGCTACGGATTCGTGGGCCCCATGGCGGCCCGGCTGGAATTTCTCCACCGCGAGGAACACGACAGCATGAAGAGCCTGCAAGCGTGCATGGTGGCCTACGCCAACGGCAGTCCGCCGCAGGCCTGCGTGGAGTTCGGGCGGGCCGCGCTTCCCTCGCACTGCCGGCCCGGCTTCGACGAGCTGGAAAAGGCCTGCCGCAACGCCGGCAAGGCGGTTCCGGCGGGCGCCGAGGGCGAAAAGAAGGCTGAAGCGGCGGCCTGATGAGCGGCAACCAGCAGCCCATCATCATCAAGAAGGTGGTCGCGGGCGGCCACGGGCATCACGGAGGGTCCTGGAAGGTCGCCTACGCGGACTTCATGACCTCGATGCTGGCGCTCTTCATCGTGCTGTGGGTCATCGGCCAGTCGAAGCAGACGCGGCAGGCCATTGCCGAGTACTTCAAGGACCCCTCGAAGACCCCAGCCGAGATCGTGGCGCTCATCCAGGACCAGAAAGCCAAAGAGAAAAAGCCGGTCCCCGACCCTTCGCTGCCGCCCGCCGACGAGCAGGACAAAAAGCGCCTGGAGATGCTCTACAAGCGCCTGATGAAGGTCCTCGAGAACATGAAGACCGACGAGGGCAAAAAGGTGAGCATCAACGTGGAGTGGACCGATCAGGGTCTCCGCATCACCCTGCTGGACCGCGCCAAGGCGCCCTTTTTCGACATCGGGAGCGCGTCCCCCAAGACGCACACCGGCCGCGTGCTGCGCGTCATCGGACGCGAACTGGCCAACCTCCCGAATCCGGTCACCATCGAGGGACACACCGACCGCCGGCAGTACCGCAGCGAATCCTACGGTAACTGGGAGCTGTCCACCGAGCGCGGGAACGCCGCGCGGCGGCTGCTGATCAGCGGCGGCATGGGACACGACCGGGTCAACGAGGTGCGGGGCTATGCGGACACGCGGTTGCTGCATCCCGACACCCCGCTGGACCCGGAGAACCGCCGGGTGAGCATCCTCGTGCGGTACTTGAAGAAATCCCAGGAAGAGAAGGAAGAACTGGCCAGGAAGCTGTCCGGCGAGACCGACTCGTCGAAGCCTGACGGAAAGGCCGAGCCCGCCGCGAAGGCCGACGGAAAGGCCGAGCCCGCCGCGAAGGCCGACGGAAAGGCCGAGCCCGCCGCGAAGCCTGACGGAAAGGCCGAGCCCGCCGCGAAGGCCGACGGAAAGGCCGAGCCCGCCGCGAAGGCCGACGGAAAGGCCGAGCCCGCCGCGAAGGCCGACGGAAAGGCCGAGCCCGCCGCGAAGCCTGACGGAAAGGCCGAGCCCGCCGCGAAGGCCGACGGAAAGGCCGAGCCCGCCGCGAAGGCGGCGGGTAAGACCGAGCAGCCTCCCGAGGCGAAGGCCTCCGGAACCACGCCCGAAACGAAGGCGGCCGCGCCCTCGCCGCCCCCGGACGCGAAGGCCCCGGCACCCCCACCGGACGCGCGCCCCCCGGCCCCGCCCGCCGCCAAGGAAGGCCACTAGCGCTCGCGAACACTGTTGGCGATGCCCGAAACCTTTGATCCGCCACAGGGTGGGCCGGCCTGCGTCGCCGCGCTCCGCGAAGTCGACGTCAAGATCAGCCAGCGCCTCGGCGCGCGGTTGCACGCGCTGGGCCGCAGGGGCATCCAGTTTTCGCTTGCGCTTCTGGAAGGCGCCGAGCCCGGCACGCCGCTCGAGGGATTGCTGCTCGACGCGCGCTGGAACCAGGTGCAAGAGCCGAGCGAGGCGGCGGCGCTGCTGGCCGCCCACGATCCCCACCTGGCCTGTGTCAAGGAGAACGGCACCCTGAAGATCGTGAGCGGGGACGAGGTCGACGAGGCCGCGGAGTCGGCGCCCAGCCTCCTTCCCGCGCTGCTGGGCGAGCCGCTGCACGCCCAGGGCGCGCTGTGGAGCCAGGATCGTCTGGAGGAGGCGGCGCTCACCTTCCTCGCTTCGGAAGACACCGCCGCGCTCGTCGAGAAGCTGCGCTACCTGTTTCGCGCCACCCAGGCGGCCGGGCGGGATCCCGTGCCGCTGCTCATCACCGCCTTGCAACGCCCGCGGCTGGCGCTGGAAGTGGCCAGCCTCGCGCGACAGAATCTCGATCGCGACCTGGGACGCGCCCTGGAGGATCTCTATGACGAGGAGCTGGATCGCCGCCGCGACGCCATTTTTTACCTCATGGCGCAGCAGGCCGACGGACGGCACGGCAGCGCCAGCGCACTGGCCGTCCCCGCCCTGACGGCGGCCCTGGCCCACCACAAAGATCCTGAGACCGCCCGCGCCATCAGCGAGCACCTGGGCTCGGCCGTGGTGCTGGCCACCGACAATCCCGAGATCATGGAGCCGTTCCTCGACGCGCTCCTCGACGCGCTGGACGTCCTTGAGGTGACCGAGCGTGTGGCGGTCTCGCGCTACCTGATCGCCATCCAGGGCCGCTTTCCGCGCATCGTGGACTTTCTGTTTCGCCGCATGCGCGCGACCGCCGATCCCCAGATGCAGGCCTTCTACGGAAACGTGCTGGCGCGCGCGGCCCTGGACGCCGCCCAGGGGCGCGCCCTGATAAGCTTCCTGGTGGATCTCTTCGTCGCGCACGGCCAGGATACCGCGCTGCAAGAGCGTCTCAAGTCCACCTTCCTGCACCTGGGCGCCGAGCCGCTCGCGCTGCTCACCGCGCGGGCCGCGGAAATGAGCCCGCTGCAGCGCTCCTGGCTGGCCGATTTGTGGGCGGTCAGCACCGCGACGCCCGACGAGCGGCTCCTCGCGGAATTCGCCATCGGCGAGATCGGCGCGCGCAACCGCGCGGTGATCATCAGCATGCTGCGCTCGCGACTGCTGCACCGGCCGTCCATCGCGACGTTTCTGGCGGAGAACGAATGGGCCGGGCCGGCGATTACCCAGGTGCTGCTGGAGGAGGGCGTGCGCCTGGAAGATCCCGACGACGTCGCGCTTTTCGACTTCCTGGCGGGGCTGGCGACGGCGGCGGTGGACGCGGCCTTCGAGCGGGCCCGCGAGGAGGCGGCGCTCGACAGCCGCGGCGCGCCTTACCGCCTGCGCGTGTTCGCGCACCTCGCGGCGCGGGCCGGGACGGATTCCGAAAAGGTCGAGCTGGCCCTCGCGTTCCCATTTTTGCAGCGCGGCGACCTGCCCGCGAGCATCGACGCTCTGGGGGCGCTGGGGCGTGTCTCCGGGCTGGCGCCAGAAATTGTCGAGGAGATTCTGGGGCGGATTTTTGAGCGCCTGGACGCCTATCCGCAGGAGCGCCTGGCGGCCGCGCTGCACCTCCACGAGGGCGCGGACGAAGCGCTGCAGGACCGCATCGAGGCGCGCTTCGAGGAAATTCTGGCGGACGAGGCGGTGCCCCACCGCGTGCTCGAAGCCACCTTGCGGGCGCTGGACCGTCTTTTGGACCGTGAAGCTCCCCCGCGGCGCGTGGAGCCCATGAGCATTTTGCTGGCGCGCATCGTTTTCAAGAAGAGCCGCGAGATGAGCCTCGAGCACGTCATGCAAGACATGCTCAAGGAGGAGTCCGAGGGCGTCGGCATCCGCGCGCTGGAGGCGTGGAGCAAGGACGATCGCGACCACGCGCTGGTCATTTTGGGAAAGGCGGCGGCGCATCCTCAAATTGCCGAGAGTCTGCACAACATGATTGCGGCGCGTCTCGCGGGATTTCTTGACGACTGGCTGGACGCCCAGGAGCGCGGCCAGAATCTGTACCAGCATCGCGACACGCCATTGTTCGCGGTGCTTGGCGAGGTGGTCGATCGCCGTCCCAGCGAGCACGCGGTGGAAGCGGTGGTGCGCCTGGGCCTGCGGGCCCTTGAAGTGCACCGCAAGGCGCCCCAGCGCTTCGGCCTGGAGCGGCGCGAGGAGGCCCAGCGGCTGATCGCGCGGCTCATCACGCTGGCCCCGCAGGAGCCGGTGGAAGTGCGCGGCAGCATGCGCCTGGATATTCCGCAGACCGCGTTGCAGACGCTGATGACGCTGGCCACTCGGGAAAATCCCACGGCGGCCCGCATTCTCGAGGAAATATCTCCGCGGATCCCGGAGCGCCTGCAGCCGCGCCTGCAGGCATTTCTCGCGTTTCAGCGGCGGGCCGCGAAATGAATCCTGTCGGGCTCGACGATCTGATCCACGAAGCCGCGGCGGCCGGCGCCACCGACGTGTTGTTCACGCCGGCCCGTGATGCCGGAAAATTGATCGTGCGCGCGGTCGGCCAGACACTGGCTTCGCGCGTGGTGCCGCCGGCGGTCCTGCGCCAGCTTTCCATGGAAGTGGGCATGCGGACCGGGCTTCCCGCGCTGCTGGGGGGCGGCCCCGACACGCCGCAGGCTTCGGTGTCCTCGTACAAATACGAGGGAACGCTGATCCGGGTCATCGCCACGCCGACGGCGGCGGGCCCGATGTTGCGCCTGCGGCTGCAGCCGGCCGCGATGCTCGGCGAGGCGCTGGAGGCGTTTCGCGCCGGGCGCTTCGGCGGAAATGAAGTGCTGCGCTACCTGCACAGCGACAGCGGGGTCATTTTCGCGGCCGGCGTGGTGAGCGGCGGAAAAACCAGCGCGCTTCACCATCTGGCCGCGCATCGAAAACCTTCGGTGGTGGTCAGCCAGGCGCGCGAATTCGAGTTGGGGGAACGGCACGTGCGGCCCACCGAGTCGTGGGAAGACGTACTACCGGCGCTGGAGGATGCGCCCCTGGTGATGCTCGACGAGATGGACGAGTGGGACAAGCTTGCGCTGGCCTTGCGATTGGCTCGCCAACGGCTGGTGGTGGCCAGCATGGCGGCGCCCAACATGGAGGCCGCGCTGCGCCGGCTGGGCGGCACGCTGGTTGACGAGCCCGAGCGTACCGGGGACGTCATCGGCTTGCTGCGCGTCGGCTGGCGGATCGAGGATCAGCGGCGCCGGCCGGAGTATTCCTGGTATCCCATGCAGCGCTTTGACAAAAACCGCTGCGCATGCTGCGGGGAGTCGTTTAACGGCGACTGCGCGCGTTGCGGAAATTCCGCATCAGCGGAAGCCCTGGCGCAGATTCCGCGGCGCGTCATCACGGATATGCGATCACCGGACGGTTTTCGGGCCGGCGAGCTGATCGAGCCGGACGCGCCCGGCCTGGACGCGGCGCGCAAATTATTGCACGCGCTGGCGCGGGCGGAGGATCCATGGAACTGACCGCCTCGCCTCAGATCAACGAATTGATCCGCACCGCAAACCGCTTTACCGAAGGACTGGTGGACGCGGTCACGCTGCGCGAGGCCATCACGGTCACCGACACCTTTCTTCAGCAGATGGCCATGCTGTACCAGCAGCAGACGCGGTTTCGCGAGCGGACGCCAACGTTTTTGCAGCAAGCGCCCATCATCGTCGCGCAGTTCGCCGAGGGCCGCGCGGGGCTGCAACAGATGGCGGTTTTTTTTGAAAACGACGATCCGTATCAATTGATCCGCGGGCTGGAGCGCTTAAAGGCGGCCTTCAACTGGGTGGCCACCTGCCTGGAGGCCCTCCGCCTGGAGGAGGAATCGTTTCCGCGCTGGTCGCGATCGCCGTACATGAACACGCTGCTGCGCCTGGCGGCCGGAGCGCGCAACGGGCTCATCCCCGCCGACGCGTTGCACGACGCGCTGGGAGGGATGATCGCGCAGCACCAGCGCTTTGCGGCGGGCATGGACCAGATGGCCCGCACCCGTCGGGAGGCCGCGACCTACCAGGAGAACCGCCTGGAATTGCACGCGTTGATGGAGCAGATCGAGCGCGGACTGGTCGAGGCCTATCACGCGCCCAACATCGACTCCGCGTGGGCCGCCCTGTCCGGCGCGCAGGCGGCCACCGAGCGCCTGTATGACATCCAGGAGCGCTTCAAAGAGGCCGAGGAATCGGCGCGCACCCGCCCGTGCTTTCGCTGCGGCACGGCCAACCCCACGCAGAACAAGCACTGCGCGAAGTGCGGCGGAGTGATGCCGCCCATGCCGATGCTCGAGGAGGAAGAGACCAGCACCGTCGACTTTCACTACGAGGACAGCATCCGGGCGGTGGGCCACGTGCAGACCGAATTGACCGGCAAATTGTCGGAGGCGGCGCGCGACGTGCAGGTGCGGCGCATTGACAAGGAGACGTTCCGGCGCAAATTGGAGGAGTGCCTGGGAAAGGTGCTGCACGGAAAACGGGAGTTTGAATTGTTACCGGTTCCCAATAAATTGAACGACACCGAACGCGAGGCGTTGGAGGTTGCGCGGGAAACCATGCGGGCCGGCATCCGCGAGATGCAGGAGGGCATTGAAAAGATGCGCCTCTACGTGGTGGACGGCAACCCCGCCCACCTGGAGCACGGTCTGGAGTCCGCCCTGTCCGGCGCGGACAAGGTGCACGCCGTGCAGGTGGCGGCTCGCGGGGAAAAATAAAAAACGAGAGCCGTTTATCAGCCCTCGTTCTTTCGGGTGGCGCCTCAGCCTACCACATGAACCCTGAGTTGTAGCCCATGTTCCAGCCCATGTTGCCGCCGATGCCGTAGCCCAGCAGGCCGCCGCCGAGGCCGCCCAGGAAGGTGCCCAGGCCCCATCCGCCCGGTCCGAAGGACGAGCCCAGGTAGCCGCCCAGGCTGGCGCCGATGCCGGAGCCGGCGAACATTCCCAGGGTGGAGCCCATGTTGTAGCCGAGCATGCCGCCCGCGATGTTGCCCATGCCGTACATGTACGGCATCCCCATGCCGAACATCGGCATTCCCATGCCCATTCCCATATAGGGCATCATCATGCTGAAGGGAGACATTCCCCACATAGTCTTTTGACCTCCGAGTCTGGCGTCTTTGACGATAGTGTAACTGGAGGTCAGGTGAACATCTACAGGGCGGCTGTAAACAAACTGTTACGATCCGGCCACCTCGCTCGAGTCCCGCCAGGGACGGGGGAATCGGAAACCGGTCGAACAGGAAGTGCAAGTTTGTGTTAAGTACATCGACCAGTATGCGCCTGCTCACCTTGTTCCTCATTCTGGCTCTCAGCGCGGCGGCACGTGCGGACGCGCCCCAGCTCATCCTCCAGACCGGGCACCAGGAGATGGTTCGCGCGGTGGCGTTCAGCGCCGATGGAAGGGTGCTGGCGACCGGCTCGTCGGACGGGACGGTCAAGGTGTGGAACCCGGAGACCGGCCACCTGCTGGCCACCCTGACCCCGCCCGACAACGTGGGCATCGTCTACGCCATCGCGGTCAGCCCGGACGGAACGCGGCTGGCCTCGGCGCAAAACGAGCGCGTCATTCTCTGGGATTTGAAGAGCGGCAAGCCGCTTGCCACCTGGACCGCGCATGGCGACTACGTGACGGCCATGGCCTTCTCGCCAGACGGCAAGCGGCTCGCCACCGCGCCCGGGGGCGGCAATCCCTCCACCTCCAATCTCATGGATTCGAAACCGCTCGACACCACGGCCGTGCTCTGGGACGTGAGCGCGGAAAAGCCGACGGCCGTTGCCTCCCTGCCGCATCCTCAGGGCGTGCAGGACCTCCGTTTCAACGGCGGGGGCCCCTTGATGTCTCCCCGCTTCGCGCCCGACGGAGGACTTCTGGCGCTGGCCGGTCCCGACGAAAACGTCACGCTGTGGCCTGCCTCCGGGAAAAGCGAGTTGCCCACGCCCGGCCTCGTCCCCTTGAAGCTCGCGTTCTCCGGGGACGGCCGACGCCTCGCCGCGGTCGGCAGCGGCGACCTCCTGCTGTGGGACACGGCCACCTGGGGCACCCGAATGGCGGGCAAGGCGAACTCGGACCGCCTGGAGGGCATCGCGGTGTCCCCCGACGGACGACGCCTCGCGCTCAGCGGCTATCGCAGCATCCGGGTGTTCGACGTGGCCAGCGGGCAGCAATCCGCCGTGCTCGAGGACGGCGCGGAGGCGCTGGCATTCACGCCGGATGGGGATGGGCTGGCCAGCGCGCGCGCCAACGAGGTAAAGCTCTGGAGCCTCGAGGGGAGCAGTCCGCCGCGAATCCTCAAGGCATCCGACCGCGACAATCCGCGCACCCAGCGGCTCGGGTTCAGCCCGAACGGTCGCCTGCTCGCCCAGGCGCTGTACCGAACGCTGGTCATCTGGGAGGTGACCGCGGGGAAGTCGACATCGGTCGAGCTGCCGGCCCCGGCGCAGATTGTGGTCTTCAGCCCGGACGGGCGCACCCTGGCCGTCGGCATGGAAAACGGCCAGCTTGACCTTTTGGACGTCGCCACGCGCCGCCTGCGAAAACTGCGGCCGCCCAACGGCCGGCTGATCAGCATGGCCGTCTTCAGCCCGGACGGGCGGCAAATGTTGATTGTCGGCGGAAAGTCGGTCGCGCTTTTTAACCTGGCAAGCGGCGCGCGGCGCGAATTGCCGCTGGAAATGCCTCGCCTGGGCTGGGCGCGCTGGCAGGTGGGCACCCCGTGGTACACCGCCATTTCCGCCGACGCGCGTCTTGGTTTCTTCCGCGACGACAACCACGGGACCGTGTCCATCAGCCGCCTCAAAGACGGCGACCGGCTGGCCTTGATGATTTTTCTGCGCGACCGCGATGAGTGGATGGTAATCTCGCCGGACGGCTTTTTCGACGGCTCGCCGGCCGGCTGGCAGGGCGTCCTGTGGCGGCTGCGCCCCGACGACATCGCGGACGTGGCGGTCCCGGAACAGTTTTTTAGCGAGTTTTTTCAGCCCGGTCTGTTGACGGATATCCTGCGCGAGGGGCGCCCTATCCGGGAAATATTGCGCGCGCGAGGAGATGCGCGGGCGGATCTGCGCATGGAGAACAAGGACCGCCGGCTTCCGCAGGTGGCCATCCAGGCGCCCGCGGAATCGGCCCGGCGCACCGTGCGCGTCACTGTTACCCTGAGTGGCGCGGCGCCGGACGGAGGGGTGCGCGACGCCCGCCTCTTCCGCAACGGAACCCTGGTGGCGCGTTGGAGCGGTCCGCAGGCCAACGGTCCGGTCAGCGTGGAAATTCCCATCGAGGCCGGGGAAAATCGGCTCACCGCGTACGCCTTCAATTCCGACAACGTCAAGAGCCAGGACGCGACCGCGGTGGTGCGCGGCGCGCCGTCGCTTGCCCAGGCGCCCCACGCATACGTCCTGTGTATCGGCATCAACCAGTACGCCGAGAAACAGTACGACCTGGAGTATGCGGTGGCCGACGCGGAATCCACCACCGCCGCGCTGCGCTCGTCGCTGCCGTTTCCCGCCGAAAATATCGACGTGCGGACGCTGCTCAACAAGCAGGCGACCCGCGCCGGAATTTTAGAGGCATTGCAGGCGCTGGTTGCGCGGGCAGAGCCGGAGGATACGGTCATCATCTCTTTTTCGGGCCATGGATTTCTGCACGCCGGGCACTTCTATATGGTGCCTCACGACATGGCCGGCGCCGACCCCGCGCGCTGCATTGGCGACGATGCGCTGGAAAAAATCTTTCTTCCGCTCCAGGCGCGCAACGTGGCGTTGATTCTCGACGCCTGCCACTCCGGCCAGGCGCTGGCCTCCGACGAGTGGCGTCGCGGCCCCATGAACGCGCGGGGCCTGGTGCAGCTTGCCTACGAAAAAGGCATCGAAATCCTGGCCGCGTCGCAGAGCCAGCAGGCGGCACTGGAGGCGTGGGAACTCGGCGGCCGTCCCATCAAGCACGGGCTGCTCACCTACGCGCTGATCGTCGAGGGGCTTACCCGCGCGCGCTGGCGCGACGGGCGGCTTCTCGCTCGAGACTGGCTGGACTATGCGGCCGAGCGCGTTCCGGCCATGCTGGGTTCAGGACGCCTGCGGGGCCGCGACCTGGTGCTGCGGCCCAGCGCGCCGCGGCCGGTCCAGACGCCCCGCGTGTTTCATCGACGCGAAGGCGGCGGCGACTGGGCGGTCGCGGGAGCAAAAAAATAATGCGCACGCTCAACCTCGACATCCCCGCCGACGACACTCCGCTGTACCTCCGTCTGTCGCGCGCCATTCGCGGCGCCGTGCGGGCCGGGCAGGCACGACCGGGTGAATTGCTGCCCTCCACGCGGGTGCTGGCCCAGGCCTGCGGCGCGCATCGGCACACGGTGATGTCGGCGCTCGACGAACTGGTCGCCGAGGGCTGGCTGGAGGCTGAGCGGGGCCGCGGGTATCGCATCCTGGCCACGCTGCCCGGGGATCCACCGGAGGCCGCGGCCGCCGCGGAAAATCCCCGCGTCGAGTGGCGCGTCGCGCGCGATGCTATTTTGCCGCAGCGTACCTCAGAGGGGCTTCCCTTTGCGTTTCCCAGCGGCCAGCCCGACCTGCGCCTGTTCCCGGTGCGCGATTACTACGGCTGCCTGCGGGATACGCTGCGCCGCGTCCCAGCGCCGTCGCTGCTCGGCTACGCCGCGGCCGGCGGGATCTCGGAGCTGACCGGTGAGCTGGCCACGTACCTGCGCCGCCTGCGCGGATTGTCCACCGAGCGCGATATCGTGGTCACGCACGGCTCGCAGGAAGCCATTTTCTTGCTGGGGATGCTGCTGCTGGAGCGGGGCGACGTGGTGGCGGTGGAAGCGATGGGATATCCGCCGGCCTGGGGCGCGCTGCGGGCCAGCGGCGCGCGGCTCGCGCCGGTCGAAGTGGACGCGGCGGGAATTGTTCCGGAGGCGCTCGACCGCCTCGCGCGCCGCCGTCCGATCCGCATGGTGTACGTGACGCCGCTGCACCAGTACCCCACGACGGTCACGCTGCCGGTACCGCGCCGCGCGGCCTTGTACGAGGTGTGCGCGCGGCACGGCATTGCGATTCTCGAGGACGATTACGATCACGAATTTCATTATCGCAGCAGCCCGCTGGCGCCGCTGGCGGCCAGCAATCCGGACGGCCGCGTGCTTTACGTTTCAACGTTTTCCAAGGTGTTGTATCCGGCGGCGCGCATCGGCTTCGCGGTGGTGCCGCGCGTTGTGGCGGAAGGTTTGCGGCGGCTTAAGCACATTGCGTCCCGGCAAAACGACACGCTGGTGCAGCACACGGTGGCGCGCTGGATGGCGACCGGCGGCTTCGAGCGCCACTTGCGCCGAATGCGCCGCGAATATTCGCTGCGCTGCGACGCCATGCTGGCCGCGTTGAAACGCGAGTCGGGCGGCCTTCGGCTGGAGGTGCGGCGCCCGGACGGCGGCATGAGCCTGTGGGTCTCGCTGGGCGTGGATGACGTTGCGCTGGCCGATGCCGCCGCGGCGGCCGGAGTCGGAATCGTGGCGGGCCGCCACGCAATGCTGCGCCCGCGGGCGAACACGTGGCTGCGATTGGGATTCGCGTCAACGACGCCGGACGAGATCGACGAAGGCGTGCGCCGCCTGTGCGCCGCCGCGCGAAGCCTGCGATGAGCGACAACACCCAAAGATCTCGGCGACCTGCCAGGAGTCGGGCCGGGGCGTCGAGCCCTGTTAGGGCAAGCTGGAGACGGTCCCCGGGACCCTGATCGTGTCCGCCCGCAGGCGATAACCCGGGCGGGGAATCCCCTCCCCTTATGCCGACCCAAACCTCATCGATGCAATCCCCCAAGCAGGTCCTGGAGCAGCGCGTGGCCGACGCCCTGCGCGCCGCCTATCCCGACATCGCCGCCGAGGGTGAGCTGGTGGTGCCCACTCAGTCCGCGGAGCATGGCGACTACCAGTGCAACCGCGCGCTGCAGATGGCGAAGGCGGCGAAATCCAATCCGCGCGCGGTGGCCCAGGCCGTCGTGGGAGCGCTGCAAGTTGCGGATATGTGCTCGGCGGTCGAGATCGCCGGACCCGGGTTTATCAATTTCCGCCTGTCTCCCGAGTGGCTGGGGAACGCCGTGGCGGCGCGGCTGGCGGACGAGCGACTGGGCGTGGCCCGGGCAGTGCCGGTGCGGACATACGTGGTGGATTTCTCTTCGCCCAACGTGGCCAAGCCGATGCACGTGGGGCACATCCGCTCCACCGTGCTGGGGGACGTGCTGGTGCGGGTGCTGCGTTTCCTGGGACACGACGTGGTGGGCGACAACCACCTGGGCGACTGGGGCACCCAGTTCGGCATGATGATCCTGGGATATCGCGATTACGTCGATCAGGACGCGCTGGCTCGCGACCCCATCGGCGAGCTGAAGCGGATTTATCAGGCCGTGGTGGAGCGCGCGAAGACCGATGAGGCCTACGCGGAGAAAGCGCGCGCCGAGCTGGCGAAATTGCAGGCCGGCGATCCGGAAAATCTCGCGCTGTGGCAAGAATTCATCGCGCTGTCCCGGCAGGTGTTCGAGCGGATTTACCGTCGGCTCGACATTTCCTTCGACTGCTGGCACGGCGAGAGCTTCTACAATGACATGCTGGCCGGCGTCGTCCAGGATCTGCTCGATAAGGGAATCGCGCGGCACGACCAGGGCGCGGCGGTGATCTTTTTCGAGGCAGCGGAGGAGCTGCGCGACAAGCCGTTCATTATCCAGAAAAAAGACGGCGCCTACCTGTATTCAAGCAGCGACCTGGCGGCCATCAAGTTCCGCACCGAGAGCATGCACCCGGACGCGATGATCTACGTGGTGGACGGGCGCCAGCAACTGCACTTCAAGCAGTTGTTCGCCGCGGCGCGCCTGTGGGGTTATCGCGACGTGGAGTTACAGCACG
>VGFD01000034.1 GCA_016868975.1 Armatimonadota bacterium
TCCGAGACATCACCGAGCTGGTCGAGACCCACGAGCAACTGGTGGCGCGCGCCCGCAGCCTGGCGGTGCAGGAGACGCGCACCCGCATCGCGTTCCACCTGCACGACGGCCTCGCCCAGACGATGGCCTCGCTGCGCATGCGGCTGGAGATCGCCTCAGAGGAGATGGAAACCGACGTGGCCGCCGCGCGCAAGACGCTGGCCCGCACCATCGAGATCTCCAGCGAGGCCATCCGCGGCGTCCGCCAGATGATGTACGAGCTGCGCCACATCGCGCTCGACCGCCTCCCGCTGGTGCAGGCCATCGAGTCGCACCTGCGGGACATCAACGCCGCATCCGGACTTCTCGTGGCCTATCACGGGCCAAACAAGGTCACGCTCGACGCCGAGTATGAGGTGCTCCTCTTTCTCATCGTACAGGAAGCGCTGGCGAACGTCGTTAAGCATTCAGGTGCTCAGCGGGTAGACGTCACCCTGGATGCGGACGACAACCGCCTCCAGGTCAAAGTCAAGGACGACGGCCAGGGATTCGATGTGTCGGCCGCACACCATGACCTGCGCAGCTACGGCTTGCGGGACATGCAACAGCGCGCTACCACGCTGGGGGGCAGCTTTCGCGTCGACTCCAGGCCGGGCGCCGGCGCCGAGGTCACGCTGAACGTGCCCATTCGACATCTGGAGAACGTCCTTGGATAGCACGGAGATCCGCATCGTCCTGATTGACGATCACCCGCTGTTTCGCGAGGGATTGGAGCTGGTCCTGAGCCGCCGCACGGATATGACGGTGGTGGGACAGGCCAGCACCGGAGAGGAGGCGCTTGATCTGGTGCCGCGCCTGAATCCGGATCTCGTCCTGCTCGATTTGATGCTGCCCGGCATCAACGGCATTGAGACCTGCCGGCGCCTCAAGGAGCTTGCTCCCAGCGTGCGCGTCGTCATGCTCACCATCGCCAAGGATCCCAACTCGCTGTTTGAGGCCGTCAAGGCCGGCGCGTGCGGCTACCTCCTCAAGGACATCGAGTCCAACGAGCTGCTCCACTCCATCGAGCAGGTGTACCAGGAGGGCGGGATCGTGGAGCCCATGCTGGCCCGCCGCCTCCTCGATCAGATCGCGCGCGGCGAGCTCGAGCGCCCCCGCGCCACATTGCCGGAGCGAACGCCGGAGCTTTCCCCGAGGGAAGTCGAGATCCTCACCCTGGTGTGCAACGGGATGTCCAACAAGGAGATCGCGGCGCACCTGACGATATCGAAATTCACCGTCGGCAACCACGTCAACAACATCTTCCGCAAGCTTGGCGTCAACGATCGCACCCAGGCCTCCGTCCTCGCCCTTCGCCTCGGCCTTCTCAGCGTCAACGGCGGGTAGCATCCGCGCCGCGCCGGGCCTGGCGCTGGCCGGCACGACGATCCAGGACGTCAGCGCGCGATCGGATCGGCCTCCACGGGCGCGGGCTTGAGCGCGAACTCCACGGCCACCGGCGCGTGATCGCTGGTTCCCACCGCCGCCTGCACGCCGCACGACACGGCCTGCTCGGCGAGCGCCGCCGAAGCGAGGACGTAGTCGATGCGCCAGCCGATGTTGCGCTGCCGCATGTTGCGCCAGGGCGCCCACCAGGAAAACATCCCGTCGTCCTCCGGGTGCAGCGCGCGGGCCACGTCCACCATCCCCAGACCGAGGATGCGGTCGAACAGCGCGCGCTCCTCGGGGAGCTGGCCGATGACGGTCGGCTTGCGCTCCTTCGGGTGGAGGTCAATCTCGCGATGGGCCACGTTGAGGTCGCCGCAGACGACGAGCTGGTCGCCGGCCGCCAGCGAGGCGCCCACCCAGGCCTCCAGCGCTTCCAGGAAGCGCATCTTGGCGGGGAAGTCCTTCCCGCCGTTGGGGACGTAGACGGACGCCACCACGATGTTGCGGTGAAGGCGCACGGTCGCGATGCGATACTCGTAATCAAAGTCGGGGTGCTCGAAGGCGGGCCGCTCCGGAACGGCCTCGCGGGCCACGTGCAGCCCCACGCCGGAGTAGCCCTTCCCGCCGCCGTGCCAGTAGCACCAGTAGGCGGCCATGTCGCCCATCTCGCAGAGCGCGGCCGGAACCTGCTCCGGACTGGCTTTGATTTCCTGAAGGCAGACCACGTCAGGCCTCTCTTCGTTGACCCAGTCAAGGAACTGCTGCTGGCGGGCGCGGATTCCGTTCACGTTCCAGGTGGCGATGCGCAGGCGGTTCATGCGCGCGGATTTCGGCGCGAGGCCGGACGCCCCTTCCACGCGTTGCCCGGCTCGGGTATACTCTCTAGTACATGCGCTTCAACCTCATCTTGATCATAATCACGTTTCTTGCGCTCGGACATCTGGAGTCGCGGGCCCCAGGACCGGACTGGGTCCAATCCCGGGTGGATGCGCTGCAGCCGACCGACGCGCAGATGAAGTGGTCGAAAGTGTCCTTCGTCCGCTCGCTGGATGAGGCGCTGCAACTGGCGCGCGTCCACCGGAGGCCGGTGTTCTTTGCGTCCGTTGACGGGGAGCTCGACAGCGGCCGTTGTTAAATGGGTGCCATGGGCGCGAGAGCCGGGCTGCTCTCCCAGGACCCCATCATCAAGACGCTGAACGAGCACTACGTCTCCGTCTTCGTGCGCAAGTACGGCCACGACGACGTGGACTGGATCGGCTCCGACCGCCGCGCCCAGGTCGAGGACTGGAAGCACAACGGCCTCAAGGTCAATCCTCCGCCGCTGAGCACCGACGCCGGCGTGTTCCGCCAGCCCTGGACCACCACCGAGGCGGAGCTGCGCCTTTACAAGACGCTCAAGTTGAAAGAGCTGGCCTATCTCGTGGAGCATCCGGAGGCGCCCGGCGAAGCGCTGGTCGGACCGGTGCACGCGTCGATTTTGTCCCCAGACGGGGAGGTCATGGACGTCATCAACCTGCCTTTCCGCGGCGACGAGCCCAAGTTCGTGTACGCCCAACTGCTGCGCGCGGTGGAAGAGCTGGGCACGCCCCCCGGGCCGCCGGTGCGCACCCTGCTGGCCGGACCGAAGGAGCCGCTGCGCCCGGGTGACCTTGCCCTGCGCGTGGACGTCCGTTTCATCGCCGACCCGGTGGCGCTCGACGACGTGATCGCGCACCTGGACGGCACGGCGCCGGCCAACACCATCACCCTGCGCATGGAGGCGCCGGTCCGGGAGTGGATCGTGCTGCGCGAGGACGAGTGGCGGGCCCTGCTCACCCCGGGGCGGGCGCCCCAGGCGGTGGCGGAGAAGTTGCTGGGACGCTTCGTCCCCCCCACCGACCAGCTGGTGATGGACGAGGATTACTTCGAGACAATGCAAATGGAAACGCGGGCTTACGCGCGTAGCGCCGAGACGACGACGGTGCAGCTGCACGCCTCGGCGCGCATCAAGCACTCGTGGGGCCGCAACCGTGACTACAAGGTGGCCGAGTTTCAGGCGCTCGGCTACCTGGAAGTGGACCACGCCAGCGGGGCGGTGAACTCCTTCCGCATGGCCACGATGGAGGGGCGCTACGGGACGCCCGGGCATCAGATCCCCTTTGGCGTGGCGGTCCAGAAGGACGCCGGGGAGCAGGTCATCAGCGTGCGATAGCCGCGGCGAGGCGCGCGCGCATGTTACCGCGCCTTAACAGCGCCGGGAACCCTTGTTCACATCCTGTTAACATTTGCCCGGAGCCCCTGTGCTAGCATGGCCGCGATGCAGCGGGCCCGGATATGGGTCCAGCCACGCCGAAATGCCGCAAAGGGGACCGACCTGAACATGATTACGGATACCAATCGTCTTCTCACGGGTGCGTCGGCTGCGCCGACCGCGTCGCCGTCGAAAAAGCCGAAGGCACAGAACGACACGAACACCGGCGTGATCGACGCCCCCGACGTGTTCACCGCCAGCAAGAACCTCAAAGAGGTCGGCGAGCGCGAGCTCGCGCGCGGCCAGAACCTGCAGCGCCAGGGCGCGCAGAACGTCGAAGAGGGCGCCACCAGGGAGCGCGAGGGCAACGCGCTGATCGGGCAGGGCCGCGAGAACGTCCGCCAGGGCGAAGAGACCGCGCGCCAGGGCGCCGCCCAGAGCGACGAGGCCCGGGAGGCGCTGGCCGCCGCCGTCGAGGCTGAGAACGCCGCGCACGGCACCGAGCAGGAAGGCATCGCCGAATTCGAGCACGCCCAGCAGTGCTCTGAGCACGCCCAGCACTGCCAGGGCGAAGGCCTTGCGCTGATCAACCGCGCCCTTGAGGTGGAGCGCCAGGGCGCGGCCATCCTCGAAGGCGGCGTGGCGCAGTTCGAAGAGAACCTCGCCGTGTCCAACGAGGGCAGCGCGCAGGAGGACGCCGCCATGGGCACCATCCTCACCGGGCTGGACGACGAAGCCGCCGGCCGCGAGCAGGAAGAGTGCGGCGTGGCGAAGTTCCGCAGCGGTCTGGCCAAGATCGACGCCGGCCACGAACTGCTGGAGTCCTCGCGCACGAAGCGCCAGGAAGCCGAGCAGACCCAGAGCGCCGGCGAGGCCGCGCTGGCCGAGTCCGCCCGCCTGCAGGCCTCCTCGGAGTGCAAGAGCGAGCGCGGCGCGCAGCTTGAGGAAGACGCCGCCAACTTCCACGAGAACGGCGACGCCTTGCAGACCGAGGCCGCCACGAAGGAAGCCGAAGCGGTGGCCGAAGGCGCCCGCGGCGAAGCGACCGGCCGCCTGGCCGACCTGCTCTCCCGCAAGGCCGAGATCGACCGCGAGGCCGGCAACGCCCTGACCAACATCCCCGACTTCGCCGGCGAGGGCCAGACCAGCCAGGCCGAGGCCGAGGCCGCCGCCACCGTGAGCGGGCTGCGCCGCAACGAGGCCGCCCAGATCGGGCAGACCGCCGCGCGCCTCTCCCAGGAAGCCGCCGACCTCAACCGCCAGGGCGAGGAAGCCCACGCCCGGGCCGCCGAGCTGGAAGGCCAGGCCGCGCAGTTGTGGGAAGAGTCGCAGGCCGAGCTGACCCGTTCGCGCGAATTGGAGGCCGAGGGCGACGCCCTGGTGGCAGCCGCCACCGCGAAGCGCGCCGAGGCTGACGCCGAGTGCGCCCAGGGGACCGCGCTGGTCACCGATGGCGAGGCGCTCAAGACCGAAGGCCTTGAGGAGATCGCCGACGGCCGGGCCACCGAGGACGGGGCCATCGCCGCCCAGCGCCAGGGCCTGGATGACCTGGGCGCCGGCCACGCGCTGCAAGGGACCGCGCTGGAAGGCAAGACCGACGCGGCCGCCCAGATGGACGCCGGCGTGCAGATCGAGGGCATCGCCAACGTGGCCCAGGGCCTCGGCCTTGACCGCGTGAAGGAAGCCAGCGCCGAAGAAGCGCACGCCATCGCCGAGAAGCAGTCCGCGCTCGACAAGATCAACGCGGGCGACGCGGCCGAAGGCGCTGCGCGCCAGGCGCAGACAGCGAGCCTGGACCGCATCAAGGCGGGCGACAGCCTCGAGCACCTGGGTGCTCAGCAGGCCGCCAACGGCCGCGCCCAGGTCGAAGTCGGCGAGCGCGCCGTCGGCGAAGGCACGAAGCAGCAGGGCAAGGGCCTCCAGGAGCAGGAAGCCGGCCGCGTCATCGAGCGCAAGGGCCAGGACTACGTGCGCCTGTCCGAGGAGATCCCGGCCTACATCGCTGGGGCTCCGAAGAAGTAAGCCCGGGTCCCCAAGAGAGGAGCCACTCCCCACGCGGGGGTGGCTCCTTTTCTTTGTCTGGCGCGGTCCCTTCGCCCAGAACGGCTTCGGCCCGAAGTTCCTGGGAACTTCCGTTCAGCTTTAGCCACCGGGTGGCTTCATTCGCGTGTTTGAAGCCACCGGGTGGCTAAAGTGCGGAGCGAGGCCGTCGGGACGCGTGGCCGTCAATATGGCTGAATGCGGAGCAAGGCCGTTGGGACGCGTGGCCGTCAATACGGCTGAATGCGGAGCAAGGCCGTTGGGACGCGTGGCCGTCAATACGGCTGAATGCGGAGCGAGTGTTAGGTCTCCTGGTACGCGCGGCCGCGGGCGCCCACGATGTGGGCAGCGGCCTGCTGGGCCTGTCCCACGCGGACGAGGCGGTCGCCCTCGCGCTTGAGGTTCTCGCCGTCAACCACGTTCTTTAGACCGTCGCGGTCCTTCGCGTCGGCTTCCTGGCCGAGGCGAAGGGCGTTCTCGACAAGGTTGGCGCCCGCCTGCTCGGTGGCGCGGCCGGCCTCCATGGCCTCGGCGGCGTCGCGCAGGTCCTGCAGCGCCTCAGCTTCCTCGGCCTGGGCGGCCGTGCCGCGGTCGAGAGACCGCCGGATCTGCTGGAGGCCCTTGCGCTCCTGCTTCGCGGCCTTGTGCTCCTTGTTGCGGCCCCGACGCAGCTCGGTGATGGCGTCGTCCTGGCGCTCGTGGTACTCTTCCTCGCGATCCAGTTCCCTTGCAATCTTGTCGAGCCCGGAATTCTGCTCGCCGCGGCCGCTGCCTTCCATCGACCGACCGCGGTCCCAGTCGCCGAGCGCCTCGTCCTGCTGGGCGTGGCCGCCGGCCTCGATCCCCAGTCCGCTGCGCATCTGCTCCATGCCCTGCTGCACGTCAGAGTCTCCGCGCGCCTTCATGGCGGTGCCCGCATCGTGCTTGGCCTGCGATGCGGCGCGGATGGTGGTGGCCTGCTCGTGCTCGCCGCGCGCGGCGTCCAGGAAGCCCTGGCCCTGCTGGCGCAATTGGGCGGCCTCGGCACGGAGCCGTGCCGCCTCGGCGGCGCCGGTTTGCGCCTGCGCGCGGAGCGCCTGCGCCTCGGTCAGCGCGGTCTGCGCGCGCGTCTCTTCTTGCTGGGCCCACTGGCGCTGCTGCTCGGCCTGCGCGATCAGGCTGCAGCCGTACTGGTACTCGTTCTGACCCTGGGCATACAGCATGCAGCCGTACTGGTAGGTGAACGGGTTGGACACGTAATACTGCGCCCACTGCATGTGCTGGGAGCCCATCGCCTGCCACTGCTGGCCGCAATTCTGCGAGGTCGCGGCCCACTGGCGGCGCTGTTGGGCGGACTGCAACGCGGCGGCCGCCTCGGCTTCAAGCCGCGCGGCCCGCTCCAGCGCGGGCCCCGTCGTGGCCTCGAGGTCCGCGGCGCGGCACTCGTTGATCTGGGCCTGCTCCATGCAGCTGTTGCCCTGGGCGTCGTGCTGAACGGCGGCGCCTTCCAGCCCCTGCGCGAGGTTCCACTCCTGCATGGCGGTGGCGAGCAGCAGCCCGCCCTGGTCGGCGGTCTCGCGGCCCTGGCGATAGCGGGCCTCGCCGGCGTACTTGGTGGTCTCGCCGAAGCGCTCGGTGCGGCGGCCCTCGTTGATCTGACTCAGCGCCTGGTGCTCGAGCGCTTCGCCGCCGCGGTCCTGGGCGAGGCCGCGGTCGAAGCGTTTCATCCCCTTGTCCTTGCCGGCCTCCGCCAGCCGCTCCTCGTTCAGCCCGGCGCGGATGTCGCCGACGGCGGCCCGCTGGCGATCTTCTGCGGCGCGCTGCTTCTGAAGTCCCTGGGAAAGGTTGGTCACGCCAAGCTCGAACAGGCTGCCGGCCTTCTCGTCCTTTGAGTGGGCGTCGCGGTATGCGCCGAGCGCCGCGCGCGCATCCTCGTTGCCTTCGCGGACGGTGTCGCGGCCGTTCTCCAGTTGGCGGAGGCCTTCGGCGAATTCCTCGTTCGAGGTGGCCTGCTGCTGGCGGGCGAGATCGCGCAACGCGCGGCCCTGCTCGGCGAGATGCGTTCCGGACGCGACCTGCTCGAAGCCGGCCCGGTAGTTGTCCGAGCCCTCCAGCATCAGGTCGCGCCCCCGCCCGACGTGGCGCGCGCCGTGCTCCTGCATGGCGTTGGACACCTCACCCAGGTTACCCCCCAGGGGGAAGTCCTGCCTTGGGGACGGGGCAGGCGGGGTCTTGGTACGAATCTCAGGCGCGCTCATGCCAAATGCTCCTCCAGGTAATCACACCGGCATGGTAACATGCGGCGCGGGAGAAGTGGTGAACGAATTGTTACGGAAACGAAGAGGAGCCTTTCGCCCCCCCCATCCTGGTGCTACGCGCCCCACTGCTTCCAGGGCTGTTGCTGGGCCAGCGACATGATCTTCGGGGGATACGAGGATCCGCCGTTGTAGCGCTTGAGCGCGGCTTCCCAGGAGCCGGTCTCCTTGTACAGGTTGGCCAGGTACTTGGAGCCATAGTCGATATTCTTCGCGGGATCGAACACGTCATTCGTCTTGGCGAAGTCGTGGTAGCGGTCGTCGATCTGCATGACCCCCTTGCCGTGCTGGCCGTCGAAGGACAGCGCCTTGGGGTTCCACCCGCTCTCCTGGTAGGCAACCGCCTTGAGGATGTTGGGAGGAATGCCGTACCTGTCGGCCGCACCGTCGAGCATCTGCCCGATCTGCTGCTTGGAGGGGTTGGGCCCGAAATCAGGGATCTGCGCGTTCGGGTTGGCCGGCGCCGCGCCGTCCATCGGGTTGCCGCCACCCGGGCCACCGGCCGGGGCGCCGCCGCCCATGGGATCGCCACCGCCCATCGGGGCACCGCCGCCCATCGGAGCGCCGCCGCCCATCGGGGCGCCGCCGCCCATGGGAGCGCCACCGCCCATCGGAGCGCCCCCGCCGGCCGGCGTCGGATTGAAGCCGGCCGCGGGTCCGGGCTGGCCGGCCCCGGCCCCTTCCACTTTCTGGACGGGGTCGTTGGCGCCGCCTTCGCCATTCGTCAGATTCTCGTACTCTTGCTGGAGGCCCTCAAGTTCCTTGCGCGCGGCCTTGGTGCCGTCTTCGTCGCCGGCCTTCTCGAGTTGCTCGACTTCCTTTTGCTTTTCCTCGATCTTGCGCTGCAGCTCCTCAAGCTTGCGTTGCTTCTCGGCCTCCTCGGGGTTCTCGGGCTTTTCTTCCTTCTTCGCCTTGTCGGCCTCGTTGGGGCCGTCGTCGTCGTCATCAACGTCCTGGCTGAACTGGACGGTGTCCCCCTGGGCGCCGGGGCGGTTGCCCTGACCTTCCTGGGCGACGCGCTCATTGCCCTGGTTGTTTCCCTGAACGGCGTTGGCGCCATTCGGGGCGCGCTTGCCATCAACGTTTCCGACGGGTGCGATCTCGCGTGCCATGGCAGGTCAACCTCCACACTCTCTACGGGACTGATTGACTGCATGGTACGAAATTCGCGCGCCCCCCGCCAACCTCCGCACTGTTAAACGCATGTAACCATGTGAACGACTTGTAAACGACGTGTTTCCGTGAAGTAAACACGTGGGTGTCGGGCCCAGCGGTGGACCCGACGGCGGGGGTGTCGGGTCCAGCGGTAAACCCGACGGAGCCCTACTCCAGGGGCAGATCCTTGAGCAGCGTCTTGAGGTCCCCAGCAGCCCTCCTGGCGTCGCGCATCATCTGCTGACGCAGCAGCCATTCGCCAAGAAGGTCCACGCCCGCCACCGGGTCGCTGCCCGCGTCACCCATGCTGAAGTTACCGCTCTGCAGCGCCGGCGAGTCCACGAACGCCGCCAGCAGCACTTCCTCGGGCACGCCGTGAAGCAGCAGGCGGGAGCGCGTTTCGGCCACCTGGCGCCGCACGACGGCCAGGGCTCCGGCCGGGGCGTCCCCTCCAGATGCAAGCAGGGAGGCTTCCTGGTGGCGGAGGCGCAGATAGGCCATGGCGGCGCGCACCGCCTCCGGCTTCGTGGTCCACTCCGGACCCTTCAGCGGCGGAGGCTGCGGAACAGACGGCTCGGGGTTCTCCGCCACCGCGGGCGGAAGCTTGACCTGATACGGAACGCCCCGCGCGAAGTCGATAAAGCGCCCGCTCGCGTCGCGCATCTTGATGTCCACGTGGTCGCGGCACACGAAGCCCACCACGTCGCCGGGCTCGACCCAGGCGCCTTCGCGCACGGCCGGCGCGAGGTGACCGTAGGTGGTGTTGAAGCCGTCGGGCGAGGTGACGGTGATTCCGTACTCGCTGCCGGCCCACCAGGTGATGGCGGTGACGCGGCCCGGCCAGCCGACCACGATGGCGGCGCCGGGCGGGAGGGCGACGTCGTAGCCGTTGTGCATGCCGCCAAACACGCGGTAGATGGACGGCGAGCGCCAGTCGGCGAAGCGCCCTGTCACCTTGCCGCCAGGGGTCGTGCGGGAAAGCAGCGCCACGTAGCCGGCCAGGTCACTCGGCGCGGGCTGGGGCGGCTTGACGCGCCGCACCGCCGGACCCGACATGCGGGATGCCAGTGGCGCGCGACGCGCCGGCGCGGCGGTCCTGGATGTTTCGGAAGCGGCCTTTTCAGCCTCCGCCTTGCTCGCCGCGCGCTGCTGCAGCTCGACGCTGCGGTGAGTGAGGGCCTTCAGAAGCGCATCGGCCTGCTCCAGGCCGGGCCTGTCATTTCGCGCGACGACGGCCGGCTTCTCGGCCTCTTTCGCGGGAGCGTCCGCGGCGGTGGCGGGCGCCGCGAGGAACATCCCCGCGGCCACCATGCCAAGTGAAACGGTCTGCCTGAATTGCACCTTGTGCCTCCCAAAAAGGACTGGCCAGCGATGCGCGTCCTTGCGGGAAACACCGTCTCCCGACGCCCCGGACAAGGTCTCCCTCCTCCTTGAGGGGAACCGGGGCAACTTAAAAGGTCTGGACGTCAGCCTCCGAGCATCGCCGAGGGAGTCATTACTCCCGGTAGGACCGAGAATCTCGGTACGGGCCCGCAAGGTGAAAGACTTTTCTTCCTCAACTTGTGGCGGGCGGTTGAGTTTGCCCACGGTTCACCGCCTTCTCCCATTGTTCCTGCCCGCCGTGGAACTTCCCTGAAATGGCGCCAGAACAGCGTGGTTGTGCGTATTTTCACGACGCGGACCGTGAGTCGCGCGCCCAGCCTCGCCTTGAGCGGTCCTCAACGAACTTTCCTCAAGCAATGCTTGAAAAGCCCGCCGTTGCTTGCATGCCCGACGGGCAACGGCTACAATGAACGAGACTTGTTACCCTGAGCGTTGGCAGCAGTGCCGACCCCTGACTAGGAGACCCCTGAATGGCGTTTATCTTTCCCGAGGGCCAGCGCTTCGACTGCGGGTCGTGCACGAAATGCTGCCGCGGCGCGTGGAACATCCACGTGGATCCGGCTTCGTACGAGCAGGTGCACGGGTCTGGGCTCTACCAGAAACTGGAGAAGGCCTACGGGCAGCCGCCCATGTACATGGACGAGCCCGAGCCCGGCCAGAAGACCGCACTCACCCTCATGCACGAGGGCGGCTGCGTCTTTCTGGACAAGGACCGGCTGTGCAGCATCCACAAGTTTCTGGGCGCGAAGGCGAAGCCGCTCGGCTGCCGCCAGTTTCCCTTCGTGCTGCGCCCCACGCCGGACGGCACCGTGGTTGGCGTCTCGTTCTTTTGCAGCGCGGTGCAGCACAACAGCGGGCGTCCGCTCCCCGAGCACGTCGAGGAGTTGGAAGGCCTGGCAAAGGAGTACCGCCACGCCGGCGTGGGCTTCCGCCCCATCTCCCTGTACGGGGATCTGACCATCTCGTGGCAATCCTACAAGATTCTCGAGGACATGGCGACCTCGTGCCTTTCGATCGACGATCTGCGGCTCGGTCTGTGGCGGGTGATGGTGGGCACCGCGCTGTCGGTGGGATGTCTGCTGCGCAACGGCACCACCACGCCGCTCGCGAGCGCGCTGCAGCCCACCGTCTCCGACGAGGATCTGGACCGCCGGCTGCGCGCGATGCCCGCCGTGTTCGTGGCGCGGGACGACGTCTTCGAGTCCATGGAGCGGATGTTCTTGATCGGCATCGTGGGCGCGCTGGAATCGAAGAATCCAGAGATCTGCAAGAAAAATACCGAGGCGATTTTCTACCGTGGCGTGGTGGACAGTGAAACCTTCCGCTGTGAAATCGAGCTCAAGCACTTCGATGATTTCCGCACGCGGTTTGACGCCTCATGGTCGACGCCGCACTGGAAGCGCTACATCGACCACCTGGTATTCCGGAAATTCCTGGGACTGGGACGCACCGTCATGGCCAACGCCTCCGCGCTGTACATGGCGCTGCCCTTGCTGGAATTCTACCGCGATCTCTTTGCTTTCGTACAAAACAAGTTGCAGCCCGACCTGCAGGACGTTTACCTCGCCTACGACGTCGTGGAGCGCGGCTTCACCACGCACAGCCGCGGCATGGATCCGTTTTTCTTCGAAATGGCGGACGCCTTCGTCAACCAGGTTCAGCAGATTTTAAAGCTACAGGAAATGGCCTCATGAACAGTCCCTACGAAACCGTCTTCGAACAGATTCTCCCGCGGGTGAAGCGCCCCGGCCGCTACGTCGGCGGGGAGATGGGTCAAATAGACAAGGATCCGGCCAGCGTCTCGTGCCGCTTTTGCCTGGTGTTTCCGGATCTGTACGAGGTGGGCCTGAGCAATTACGGGCTGCAAATTCTTTATTTTCTACTCAACGAGCGCACCGACACCTATTGCGAGCGCGCTTACGCCGTGGCCCCGGACATGGAGGCGCAGTTGCGCGCGCATGGCGTGCCGCTCTTGTCGCATGAAACGCACACCCCGCTGAAGGATTTCGACGTGGTCGGGTTCGGTTTGCAGAGCGAGCTGACCTACATCAACGTGTTGCAGGTGCTTGACCTGGGCGGAATACCCATTTTGTCCGCCGAGCGGGAGGACGCCGATCCTCTGATCATTGCCGGCGGACACTGCGCCTTCAATCCTGAGCCGTTGGCGCAATTCGTGGACGCTTTCGGTATCGGCGACGGCGAGGACGTCATCGTCGACATCCGCGACACGTGGACCGAGTCGCGCGGCCTGCCCCGCCGCGAGCGGCTGGAGCGCCTGGCGCGCATTGAAGGCGCGTACGTGCCGGCGCTCTACTCGGTGGTCGAGGAGAACGGCTGGCTGATCCCCCAGGGACCGCGCATCGTCAAGCGCAACGTGGCGGATCTCAACGAGGCGTTTTTCCCCACCATGCAGATCATCCCGTGGACACAAACCGTGCACGACCGCATTTCCATCGAGGTGATGCGCGGCTGCACGCAGGGCTGCCGCTTCTGCCAGGCGGGGATGATCACGCGGCCCATCCGCGAGCGCACGCCGGAAAAGGTACTCGAAATCGCCCGCGAGCTGGCGCGCAACACCGGCATCGAGGAAATGTCGCTGCTCAGCCTTTCCACTGCGGACCACAAGGGCGCGGTGCCCATGGCGCGTGCGGTGCGCGACGAGGTGGGCCGCCCGATGCGGGTCAACGTGAGCCTGCCGTCGAGCCGCGCGGACGCTTTTAACGTCGAGCTGTCCAGCATGGTGGGCGACGAGCGCAAGGGCGGCATCACCCTTGCCCCGGAAGCCGGCAGCGACCGCCTGCGTCGGGTCATCAACAAGTATCTCACTGAGGAAGACATCATCAATGCCACGCGGGCCGCGGCGAAGGGCGGTCACAAGCACGTCAAGCTGTATTTCATGGCCGGCCTTCCCACCGAGACGGACCAGGACATGAGGGAGATGGCGCAATTGATCGACCGCTGCGAGCGCGCCGGCCAGGAGGTCGGCGGGCGGCGATTCGGGATTCACGTGGGCATCAGCGGGCTGGTCCCAAAATCCCATACGCCGTTCCAGTGGTCCGCGCAGCTGGTGGGTCCGGAGCTGATGCGCCGGGTGCGCCTTGTGCGAGACAATACGCCGCGGCGCATCAAGGTGGGCTGGGCGGACTCCGACGAGCGCACGGTGGAGGGAATCCTGTCGCGCGGCGATCGGCGGGCCGGCGACCTGCTGCTGCGCACCTACCACAAGGGCGCGCGGCTCGACGCCTGGAGCGAGTACCTGCGCCTGGACCTCTGGGAGGAAGCGGCCGCGGAGATGGGCCTGAACATCGCGGCCTACCTGGGCGAGCGCGACATCAACCACCGCCTGCCCTGGTGGCACATCGACGCGGGGGTCACGCATCGTTTCCTGCGCAGCGAGTGGCTCAAGGCGGTCAACGAAAAAGTGGTCCGCGACTGCCGCGAGGGCTGCCTTGCCTGCAACGCCTGCGACATCACCGGCGTGGAGATGCAGTTCGGCGATGTGAAGATGGCTCCGCTGAGAGAGCCGGTCATCCGCGCCTGGAAGCGCCAGAAGGAGCGGGAGAAGTCGCTTTGCCCGTGATAAAGATCTTTCTGGCGCTGGGAATTTTTCTGTTTCTCTCGACTTCTGCATCCGCGCAGACCCTTGCATTTCAGCTGAGAGGCGGAACGCAAACGCGATCCGTCGAGGAGCTGGCGAAGATCACGCCGGTGGTCGAAGTGCAAACCCGCTCGCCGATCGACGACAAGAAGCGGCGGTTCAAGGCATTCGCCCTGAAGCCGCTGTTGAAGGCGATGTACGGCGAGCACTGGAAGCGCGACGACGACATCGTTTTCACCTGCACCGACGGTTACCAGCCTTCCCTGCCCGGCGCGATTTTGCAGCGGCACGACGCCTATCTCGCGTTCGCTTCCGCGGACGGACAGGATTTTTCGATTTTCGACCACGGCAAGGTGCAAGACCTCGGGCCGTATTATTTGATCTGGGACAACGTGCGCGACGAGGCGTTCGACGACGAGCAGCCGCAAGTGTGGCCCTTCCAGGTGACCGCGCTGGAGCCGGTGCCTTTCAAGCTGCGCTACGCGGCCATGCTTCCCCCGGCCCGCAGCAGCGCGCAGGTGCGGCGGGGATTTCTTGTCTTCCGCAACCACTGCATGAACTGCCACTCCATCAACGGCCTTGGCGGCTCGCTGGGTCCCGAATTGAATTACCCGGTAAACGTGACGCAATACTACGCGATCCCCTGGCTGAAACGCTGGATCGCGATGCCCCGCTCCATCCGCTACAATGCGACCATGCCCCCCCTGGACGCGGAAGCCGGCACGCGCGATAAAATGCTCAACGACTTGATCGCCTACTTGAAGGCCATGGTCGGGAAAAAGGTCGCTCCGCCAAGATAATCGTCCCCGGACACGCTACCCTGCGCGGTGTCGTCCACGGACACGCTACCCTGCGCGGTGTCAGCCACGGACACGCTATCCTGCGCGGTGTCGTCGGCGGACGCGTCGTTGGGGGCTAACGGGCGAGATCGCCCTTCTGGACCGAGGCGTCGTAAAGCAGCGTGGCCGCGGCCCGGGTGTTGCGCACCGACGAGACCACCGCCACCGCGATGGGAAGAGGGATGGCGCGCTTGAGGCCGGTCGCCGGGTCGCGCGTGCTCACGATGGTGAACGCCATCCCCGGGCGGATGCCGACCAGCGAGCCCTTGTCCAGCGTCACCTCGCGGCCCACAACGGTGAACACCGACGCGTGGATGGGCTTGCCGCGATACACCACCACCGTGCGGCTGGCGGTGTTTCCGTAAGCGTCGGTGGCCTCGATGGTGATGGGCAGACGCTCGCGCAGACGGCCCGGGGCAAATACCACCGGTGTGTAGATCTTCGCCTCCGCGCTCGCGTTGAAGGGGACCTCCGTGCCGTTCACCCGCAGCGCGCGCACCTTGCTGGGATCGGACACGCGGCCCAGCACCAGCACCGTCGTGGTGCGCAGCGAAAGCGCCTCGCGGGGATATTCGATGACAATCTCCGGGCCCGCCTCATCCTTCGCGCGGGCGCCCAGCCGCTGGGTGAGCGAATTCATCAGGGCCACCACGGCGCGCCGCTGCATTTCCGATTTCTCCGTCGCCCAGGTTTTCGGATCTCCCTGCAGCCGCTCTTCCATGGTCACGGTGTGGCTCCAAAGCCGGCTGTCGACGCTGTCCAACCGCCCCTCCACGACGAGCTTCCAGAACGTGCGCGTCGAAAATAAATCCTCTTTCTTGATTTCCTCCTGCGCACGCACCACGCACTGCAACAGCGCGTCCGCCCGCAATTGCTGGAGAATGGGCGCCACCTCGGAGGGCGCCTGGGGCCCGTTAACAACGGTAATATTCGAGCCGGCCAGCGTCTTGGTAACCTCGTCGAAAAACACCCGCTCCCACCCGGTCAGCACCTGTCCCGAGGGGCCGCGCGGCGGGCTCACCGCCACGACGTGCACGTCCTGCGCAAAGCCCGGAACCACGAGCGTCAGCGCAAGCAATATCCCCGCGACCATCCCGCGCCACGAACTCGGCCAACGCGGACACGCTACTGTGCGCGGTGTCCGTGCCTGACACGCTACTGTGCGCGGTGTCCGTGCCGGACACGCTACTGTGCGCGGTGTCCGTGCCGGACACGCTACTGTGCGCGGTGTCCGTGCCGGACACGCTGCCGTGCGCGGTGTCCGTGCCTGACACGCTGCCGTGCGCGGTGTCCGTGCCTGACACGCTACCGTGCGCGGTGTCCGTGCCGGACACGCTACCGTGCGCGGTGTCACTGGGCGACTCAAGATGGGGCTAGGTCGGCGGAGGCTGAGTTGGCGGCGGCTCCGACGGCGGCGCGGGCTCCGGCGGTGCAGGCGGCGTCGGCGGGGCGGGCGCGGGCGCGTCCAGGGCCTCCAGCGGATCGATCACCCCGGCCCCCTGTGCCGTCGCATTGGTGGCCGCGATGGGGTCGGCCGTCTGCATCAAGATTCCCTTCACCTGGGCCGGCGTCAGATCCGGCCGCGCCTCCAGGAGCAGCGCCGCGACGCCCGCCACCATCGGCGTGGCCATGGACGTGCCGGACAGCGTGCGATAGCCGCCGCGCCAGTCTGCCGCGGTGATGTCCACGCCGGGCGCGGACACGTCGGGCTTGTCGAGCAGGTCCACCGGGGACGGGCCGCGGCTGGAGAACGAGGCGATGCGGTCGTCGTCGCGACCCACCGTGCCGCGGTCGTCCGACGCCGCGACGGTAAGCGCGTTCAGCGCGTGGGCCGGCGTATTGATGGTCTTCGCGCCCGGCCCGCTGTTACCGGCCGCCACGCAGGGCACGATGCCCGCCGCCGCGGCGGCTTCGATGGCCTGCGCCACCGGGTCGTCCTTGTAAGACTGTCGGGCGCGCCCGCCCAGCGACATGTTGATGACCTTGATCCCGTACTTGTCCTTGTTATCAACCGCCCACTGAATTCCGGCGATCACGTCGGAGAAAGAGCCGGAGCCCCGCCCGTCGAGCACCTTGATGCCGACGACGGAGGCCTGCGGCGCCGCGCCTTTATAGCGCCCTTCGGACGCCTTGCCGTCACCGGCCACGGTGCCCGCCACGTGGGTGCCGTGCCCCTGGTCGTCGTACGGCTCAGTCCGGCCGTTCACGAAGTCCTTGAAGCCGATGATGCGCGATCCCAGGTCGCTGTGGGGCGCCACCCCGGTGTCGATCACCGCCACGGCCACGTCTTTCCCGCTCAGCCCGCGATCCCACAACTGCTGGAGGTCCAGCGTGCCGGCCGCGGTGTCGAGCGCCGGCCGCACGTCCTGCTCTTGCTCGCCTTCGGGGATGCTCATCTGGTTGTCGAGATACACGCGCACGCCCTGGGCCACCTTGCCGAGGGAAGGGAGGACGCCCACCGCGTCAGGCGCCAGCTCCACCGCGAACGCGTTGATGAGGGGCAGGTCGACGGTGATGCGCGTGCGGGGGTCGCGATCCAGGAAGAGCTTCTTCAGCGCCTCGCGCTCGCCGTTGTCGGGCGCGGAGATGATGAGGGATAACGGCCCCGACTCGGCCGGCGTCTCCGCCGTGCGCGGCGCCATGGCGCGGCGGGCCAGCTCGCGGCTGACCTCCAGCAAGTCTTCCCCACGCGCAAACTCGGCGCGATCGGCGGGAAGCGCGTCGTCGTGCCTGCGGGCCGGAGCGGTCGCAGGCGGTTGAAACTTAAGGCCATCTACAGGTTTCAGCGGATCCATGTCTTCAATTCTACCGTGCGCCAACGGCTTCTGGCGAGGGCGCATTTGTTGCCAGATTGTTAACTTCGAACGGATTGTCCGCTGGCCCGCGCGAAGTCGGTCACCACATGAACGTCCTGCGCACCATCCTCACTATCGAAGCTTGCGCCCTTGGAATCGCCGTTGCCTGGGGATACGCGGCTGACATCCGCTGGTGGGAGGCGCTCGGATTCCCCTGGGCCGCGCTGCTGGGACTGCCGGCCGGCCTCGTCCTCATGGCGGTGAGCACCGCCGCGGCGCGTCTCGCGGGCGACCGCGTCAGCTTCCTGGACGACCTGATGGCGCCGCTCTTCCGCCGGGTGGGCCTGCCGGAAATCGCCCTGGCCGCGGGGGCCAGCGGGTTCGCCGAGGAAGCGCTCTTCCGCGGCGTGATGCAGCCGCTCTGGGGAAATCTGGCGACCAGCGTCATTTTCGGCGTCCTGCACACGGGACGCCGCGACCTGCTGGTGCTGGGACCCTGGGCGGCCGCCGCCAGCCTCCTGCTGGGCTGGCTCTACACCACCAGCGGCACCCTCTGGTGCCCGATCCTGGCCCATACGGCCAACAACTTCGCGTCGATGGTCTACCTGAGATACTTTCATCCCGGTCACAACCCGGCCGAACCCGTGTCCATGGAGTAAGGTGACAGAACCGGAGCGCGCACTCCTCGAACGCATCCGCGCGGGCGACCGAGACGCCTTCTGCATCCTCGTGGAGCGTTACGCGCCACGCTTGTTCAACGCGGTGTTTCACATGACGAGCGACCGCGTGGCCGCCGAGGACCTGGTCCAGGACGCCCTGGTCGGGGCCTACAACGGCCTCGACCGTTTCCGCGGAGACGCGGGATTTTACACGTGGTTGTATCGCATCGCGTTCAACCGCACGCTGAACTGGATCCGCAAGGGGCGCGGCAAGCTCACCTTCGAGTCACTGGATGCGGATGAGGGCGAGCGGCCCCGCGAGGTTGCCGACGCCAGCGACGATCCCCTGGCCCGCGCCGAGCAGCGCGAGCTGGGAGAGGCCTTGCAGGGCGCCATCGCCTCGCTCAACGAGGCCAACCGCATCGTGTTCACCATGCGCGAGGTGGACGGATTTGAATACGAGGAGATCGCGCGCATGCTCGACTGCACGCAGGAGGCCGTCCGCACCCGGCTGCACCGGGCGAAAAAGGAATTGAAGGCACGGCTGCGGCCCTACCTGGAAAGCGAGGTCACGCGGTGAACGAACACGACCACATCCGCGATCAGCTTTTCGCGTACCTCGAAGACCCGACGGCGCACCGCGAAGTCACCGCCCACGTGGTCGAGTGCGCTTCCTGCGCGGCCGACCTGGCGATCACCCGGCGCGCCAACGAAGCGTTTGCGAAGGTTCCCCAGGCGCCGCTGCCGGAGGGCTTCATGGAGCGTCTGCGGGCGCGGCTTCCGGAGGAGGTCCGCCGCGAGCCGCTTCCTCCTACTGAGATTTCCTCGTCCACCCGGCGTGGCCGGCGCGCGTTCTGGACGCGCACCGTCCTGGGGATCGCGGCCGTCTTTGCGCTCGCTTTCGGCGGCCTGCTGCTCACCATGCCGAAGCCCGCGCCGTCCCCGTTCGCGGAAGTCGCGGAGCGGAGCGCGCTCATCGTTGTCGGGCACGACCTGGAGTTGGGCGACGCGCTGCTGAGCAACACCGCGCCGCTGCGCCTGGGCAGCGCGCTGGAAACCACCAACCACCCGGCCGTCATCCGCCTCGGCGAGGACGGCTCGCTGCGTCTGGACGCCGGCACCCGAGTTCGGGTGCTCGCGCTCTTCCGCGCCTCCGAGACGACCATCCTGAAAATCGACGTGGCGCTCGGCAGGGTGTGGGTGGAGGACGGTACGCGGACCCGGGTGATCATCCACACCCCCGACGCCCTGATGGGCTCGCCGGGCGCCGCCCTTGACGTGCGCGTCACCCCCGGGGGGAC